>DNBZ01000364.1:3908-5993 GCA_003484585.1 Bacteroidota bacterium
ACAGCTATTTTGGAAACGAACATTACATTGGCACTAGAACCTACCGCTTTAAAAAAAAGGTATTCTAACACAGCACAAATGATGCCCGCTATTATTCCAAAAATCCAGATTGATTTTTGCATTCCTAAAATATTTTAAATTAATTTTTAGTCTGATTCCGTATTTCTACGTGTGAACTCGTCAAAATCGTATTCTGGCATTAGATCACTTTTTACGTAGTTTACAGTCTCAGTAAAAGCTTCAGAAAACTTATTAAAATCTTCCTTATACAGGAATATTTTGTGCTTCACATAGCCACCATCCTCATATCTCTTTTTACTCTCTGTGATAGTGACATAGTAGTCATCCCCTTTTGTTGCTTTCACATCAAAAAAATAAGTTCTTTTCCCAGCTCTTACTTTCTTAGAGAATACCTCTTCATTGTCATAATTTGACTCTCCCATCTGTTTCTAATTTTAATTGTTAGCTTTAACAAAGGACGCAAAAAAAAATATTATTTAAGATTTTTTTTATTCTAAATAGTTTCTAACAAAGCCATTTGCTTTTCATAGAGCTTAGCATACACGCCTTCTCTATTTACTAAATCAATGTGCTTACCCTTTTCTACTATCTTACCATTATCTAAGAATATAATCTCATAACTATCTTGAATAGAGGATATTCTATGGCTTATATTGATAAAAGTTTGTTCTTGATTCCAATTGTTCAAACTGTTTTTTATATCTACTTCTGTTTTAGTGTCAACTGCGGATAACCCATCGTCTATCAATAGTATTTTAGGATTTTTTATAAGTGCTCTTGCTATAGCTGTGCGTTGTTTCTGGCCACCACTTAGCGTTATCCCTCGCTCACCTAGCATAGTCTCTAGCCCTTTCGGAAAAGACTCTATCTCACTAGTGAGAGCCGCACTCTCTATGGCTTTTTTTAGATTTTTCTCGTCTGCTATACTATTGCTACCAAAGAGAATATTATCACTTAAGGTCTCAGAAAACAAGAATATATCTTGAGAGACATAGCCTAAAAGGTGAGAAAGACCTTTTTTAGAATAAGATTCTATTAGCTTTCCATCTATCAAAATTTCACCTTTAGTAGGTCTGTAGATTCCCATTATCAATTTGGCAATGGTACTTTTTCCGCTACCTGTAGTGCCTATGATCCCAAATTTCGTATTTTTCTTAATTGTGAAATTAATGTTTTCAAGAACCCAAGTATCCGTTTCTGGATATTTAAACCATACGTTTCTAAATTCTATACCCTCTTCCAATTCACTTATTACGGTTTGTCCTGCATCTTCATCAGGAGCAAATGACAAAAACTCATCAATTCTCTTTTGAGAAGCAGCTCCTCGCTGTACTAGAGAAGTAACGTATCCTAAACTAGCTACCGGCCACGTAAGCATATTTACATAAATAATGTACTCTACTATATTACCCAGAGTAAAAGTACCGTCTGCTACAGCATTACCCCCGACGTACAGTGTTATGAGAATACTCATACTCACTAGTCCCATAACTGCGGGCATAAAAATGCCATTTATTTTGACCAAAGCCATGTTGTCCTTTTTGTAGCTTTCGTTTAGAGTATCAAAATCTTTAGAAAACTCCTTTTCTGCAGCATAAGACTTAAGCACTTGAATGCCCGAAAAGGTTTCTTGTACATAAGATGTGATGGTAGATAGTTTTTGTTGTATAAGGTCGCTTTTCTTATTCATAGTATCACTCACCCAGTAGATAGCTATCGCTAGTATGGGCAGTGGAATAAGTACATAAAAGGTGATTCGTGGATTTACATAAAACATCATACCCACTACTGCTATTATCATAACGGACAGATTGAGAGAATACATAATGGCTGGCCCTGTGAACATACGTACTTTAGAGACATCGTCACTTATCCTATTCATCAAGTCTCCCGTATAATTTTTACTATAGAAGCCTTGCCCCATTTTCTGATAATGCTTGAAAATTTCATTTTTTTGGTCATACTCTATAAGTCTAGACATAATGATGAGTTTCATTCTCATAAAGTACATACTCACACCCTTGAGCACCGCACATACAAAAATCAGCAAACCACCTAAAATAG
>DNBZ01000118.1:0-864 GCA_003484585.1 Bacteroidota bacterium
CCTTTATCTGCCCAAAAACCAGCCGACTTAGCCGCAGCTGCTACTACCGAACTCTCTTCGGTCACCATAGGTACTGCATACTCTTTCCCATTGATCAGGAAATTAGGAGCTACGCCCATTGGCATATAGAAGTTGGTTATGGTATTTTCTATAAACTCATCATGGAGCTTTTGGAGCTTTTCATCGCTGTGCCAGTAGCTTTCTAGCGTTTCTCGTGCTCCACTATCGCCATTGAAATAGTTATCTATTAGCCATTCTATTTTGGCCTCTTTTGTTAGTTTACTGAATCCTTTTATCATTTTTTAGATGTAAGATTAAGAGATTTTAGATGTGAGATAAAAGATTTCATATGACTATTGTTTGAATTTGTTGATTAATGTAAAGAGCATTTTTTGAATCTGAATGAGTTCTGAATTCAATTCTTTAAAATTAGTTTCACTTATAAAGTGCAAATCTGTGGCAAGTATTAAGACATTTTCTACTTCAACCGCCGACCCATAAGAGTATTGCAAAAATTGAACAAGCTGCTTGTCTGAATTTCTACCACACCCTTCTGCAATATTATTTGTAAACGAGATTGTAGCCCTACGAAGTTGACTTGTTATTCCAAATTTTTCATCGTCACGAAAAGACTTAGATATTGAATAGATTTCTTTGGTGAAAACTCGAGCTTTCTGCCAAACATTAAATTTCTTAAAATCGTGCATAATCTTCAAATCTCATATCTACCATCTCTAAATCTAATATTCAACCTCTCTATACTCAATACTTTCTCAGCGTAAGAAACGTCTTAGCTAATTGAAGTCCTTTTATCTGCAGCTCAACATACTCTTCTAACTCTGCGTAGCTCCCTCTAGCATGTTT
>DNBZ01000118.1:945-7517 GCA_003484585.1 Bacteroidota bacterium
CCACTGATTAGAATATCTGCATTGTGATTTGCCTCACCTATTTCTTCTTTTAAACAATTATAAAACCCGACCATCTGCTCTGCACTGTGTCCCCACGTGGCTACCGTATCATATGCTTCGTGTCGCATCTTGTCACTTCGGTGCATTTCTAGCTTACTGAAATTTGTTCCTCCGTGTGCTCCAAAATCTATGGCTGCTAAAGGCAACTTCATGAGAGCCTTTAAACTCTCTGGCCCAAAACCTTGGCCTACTTCCTTTACGATTACTTTGACATCTAAATCTAGCGTTCGTTTTATGATGTCTAATGGCGATGCTTTAAAAATATCTCCTTCTGGCTGCAGCCACTCCTGGAGTGGATTTACGTGGATAATCAAACCATCTGTTTCAGTACGTTTTATAAGTTCTGCTACTAGCTTTTCTTCTCCTGCATCAAATAATTCTTCTAGCTGAGCTACACCTAGATTAGCATACAGCGGATAGTCTCCCATCTCTTTGCGAAGCTGAAAATCTGGCAAGTATTCGTCATCCTTTAAGATAATTCTACAACTCCCTAGTCCCATACCCATACCAAACTGTCCGCAAGCTTTAGCGAGGTTCCTATTGATAGTTCCTGCTTCCTTGGTGCCGCCTGTCATACTACTCACCCAGAGTGGGGCTTTCATATCTCTACCAGCAAACTGCACTGGCTCTAGCTCGCCTTTCGGATGTCCGCTGAAAAGTGGCTCGTAGTAAAAGCGGTCGTCTTGATTAGCTACCACAGACTCGAAAGCAAGTTCTATGTGGTCTTTTTTACGATCAGATGTTTGTGTATGTCCCAATGATGCGAAGATAATATAGTTGATTAATTAACGGTTAATTGGGGATTTGGTTCTGTAGGAACTTGCTATAAAGGTAAGAACTCGCCTCGAGGCGAGTTCCTACAAAAGAATCTCGAGGCGAGTTCCTACAAAAGAATCTCGGGGCGATTTCCTAAACTGAACCTCGGGGCGATTTCCTAAACTGAACCTCGCGGCGTATTAATTCAAAGGCGATAACCTACACCCTTCGACTCCGCTCAATGTGACTATTCCTATACCTCCAAAGTCACCCGACACCCAGCGTGACTTCTTACATTCATCACTCCGTTTTCGAAAATAAGGTACTGCCCTTTTATGCCTACTAAGTTATCTTCTATCACTTTTACTTTATCCAATTTTAGGCTTTTTACCTTTTCTGGATGTTGCAGTACAGGAAAATTTATTTCGGTAATATCGGTTCCTTTATTGATGTACTGTTTAAATTCTGGAGCCAATAGCCCGGCCATTTCATCTCTTACTTCTAGGATTGTTTTGTCTACTTCTACTATACCTTTCAGCATTCGTTGCCATGCAGTCTTATCACTGATGTGCTCTTTTAGGCTTACTTCTATAAGACCTGCGAGTTGTCTGTACGGCACCTCTGCCAGTATAACAGCTTGAGTAGCTCCCTGATCCATCCACCTATACGGCATATTGGTAGTGCGGGTCACTCCTACTTTATAATTACTCGTGAGTGCTATATAGACATAATGTGGCTGCAAGTGATGGCGTACCTCCCACTCGTAGTCCCGCAATGCAATGCCGTTGTGTATCTCGCTTAGCTCTGGTCGCATTATACTTGGGCTCGCTATTGGGCTTTCCATAAACTCTGGATACGTTAATCCTTCTCCAAAAGCCTTATTCATTTTCTGTCCTGAAAGCACTGAGTTGAGATACCCTTCGTATTCTATACGGATAGGTTTACCAATTAATGCATTCATATCTATAGGCTCCAAAGGATCTAAAATATCCTTCATTCCTAAGGTATATTGGGGGGTTTTGTTCACCAACTCGGTGTTCATTTTACGAAGATTACCTGTGATTTGCATTGCTGTCGCAATATTCAAATTTCAAGCACTAAATTCCAAATCAATAATGCAATGCGAACCAAATTACCTTTAGCTTTGCTTTATGAAGAAGATCCTTTTCATCTTAGTGACTCTAGCACTTATCTCTTGGGCTCCGCCAAAAGCGAATGACTTCAAAACTATTTTCGAAACTTCTGATGGCAAGCAGTCCGCCTCGTATTATGAAGGTATAGCGTGGTGGAAGAATTTTTCTAATGCCTTTGGCGAAGTGCACATGCAAGAATATGGAATGACCGATGCTGGGTTTCCGCTGCATACCATTGTGCTTTCTAAGGACGGCCAACAACTCTCAGAGATCAAAGAAAGCCGCAAGACTATCATTTTGATAAACAATGCCATACACCCCGGAGAACCGGATGGCGTAGATGCTAGCATGCTGCTTTTTAGAGATATTTTGCTTGCCAAAAAACAACTTCTAGACTCGTGTATCTTAGTTTGCATACCCTACTACAATATCGGAGGTGCACTAAACAGAAATGGCTACAGCCGTGCAAATCAAAATGGACCAGAGGAATATGGCTTTAGAGGGAATGCTCAAAACCTAGACCTTAACCGTGACTTTGTAAAATGTGATAGTAGAAACGCAGAAAGCTTTGCGAAGCTCCTTCAGCTCATAGACCCAGACGTGTACATAGAAACCCATGTGAGTAATGGAGCAGATTATCAATATAACATTACTTATTTGAGCACTCAACCTGATAAACTGGGTGGTGCAATGGGAGACCATTTGCGTTTTAAGATGATACCATCACTAAATGCCAAAATGAGAACAAAAGGAAACGAAATGGTCCCGTACGTAAATCATTGGGGCGGACCACTAAAAGATACCTACGCTACTTTCTACGACTCCCCGAGATACAGTAGCGGATTAACTACGCTGCACAATATATTTGGTTTTATCACTGAGACACATATGCTCAAGCCGTTTGATATACGTGTAAAAGCTACGTATGATTACTTGCTAAGCTCTATAGAATACGCCCACGAACAAAGCACTGAAATACAACGCACTCGAAACTCCCAAAAGCAAGCCGTAGCCGCCGCAGATAGTTTTCCTATAGATTGGGAAGTAGAGCCATACGACATTATACCTCTCAATTTTAACGGGTACGAGTATGGCTACAAAAAAAGCGAAGTAACTGGTGTGGAGAGACTCTACTACGATAGGAATAAGCCTATTACAAAAACAATTTTCTACAAGCATGTAATGCTGGCTACCAAACATAGCGGCAAACCAACCGCCTACATTCTTCGTAGAGGATTTACAGAGGTAGAAGACAGACTTAGATGGAACGGAGTACAGATGCAAGAACTCACACAAGATTCTACCATTCAAGTGATTTCTTCTAGAATACTCAGCTACGAAACCAAAAAAGAACCTTACGAAAAACACTACCTACACTATAATACGACCACAGTGGCCGATACTATATCTTGGACTTTTCGCAAGGGAGATTACCTTATCCCAATGGGTACAAACAAAGATAGATTCATCCTAGAAACGCTAGATCCAGAAGGACCTGACTCCTATTTCAATTGGAATTTCTTTGATGCCATATTGCAGCAGAAAGAGCATTACAGTGCTTACGTATTTGAAGATAGAGCGGCTAAACTACTTGAAAAAGATTCCGGCTTAAAAGCTGATTTTGAGTTAATGAGACAATCAAAAGATAGTATCACTCCACAAGAGCAACTCTCCTGGATCTACAAAAACAGCCCACATTACGAGAAGGAATACAACAGGCTGCCTGTGTTTAAGGTCTATTGATCTCATACCCATACGTAACTATAGTCACCTTTCGTATCGTAAACCCAACATAACTTTGTTATATGAAAAAGAATATGGGTTCTACCGATAAAATAGTACGGCTAATACTTGCCGCTATTATAGCTGCTTTATATGCACTAGGTTATGTATCTGGCACTTTAGGAATTGTATTACTCGTAGTAGCCGTGATTTTTGCAGCTACTAGTTTTGTTAACTTTTGCCCGATATACAAGATATTTGGTGTCAATACTTGCAAAGTAAAATAATGACAGAAACACTGAACGTAGCGAATATAAAATGTGGAGGATGTGCACATAGTATTACCTCTAAACTAACTGAAATTACTGGAGTAAACGACGTAGCAGTAGATTATGAAAAAGGTACTGTGTCTTTAACCTATGCTATTGAAACCTCTAGAGAATTAGTGATAAATAAACTAAGGTCTATGGGCTATCCTGAAGCAACAGCCGAGAATGGACTACTGATGCAAGCCAAAAGCTATGCGAATTGCATGGTAGGGAAGTCTTCGGAACTGCTAGAAAAAGCAAAATCCCGATAGCTATCGGGACAGACTGACAAGAAGCAAGTTTAATATTCAATATAACACTGCTGATTCAGTGGCACTCAGAATGTCAAGAAATAAAACATTAAGAAAATGACCATACAAGAACTAATACAACAAGAAGCTAAAATAATAGATGTACGCACACCAGAAGAATTTATGGGTGGCAACGTGCCAGGCTCTATCAATATTCCACTAAATGAAGTGCCTGAGAGAGTGGCAGATTTCAAAGAAATGGATGGACCACTTATACTCTGTTGCTTAAGCGGCGGCAGAAGCGGACAAGCAACTGGTTTTTTACAAGCTCAAGGAATAGAATGCTACAATGGTGGTGGCTGGATGGATGTGAACTATGCTGTAAGTCAGCAGAGCTAACCTACTTCTTTCGCTTTAATCCTTTGGTACTGCCTGTGAGTAGGAGCATAAGTGCGAGCAAACCACTACCTACGATAAAAACTTGGCTTGAGAACTGCAAACTAGCTAGTTGCATCACTCCGCCTATCAAGTAAATACTTATGGCGACTATGTTTAGTTTCTTTAAAAAAGGAAGATCATTCTCATCTAAAAAGTCTTTAGTCAGTAAGTGAAATGCTGCATACGCTGACAAAAAGAAATATACGGCCATCCCCATCCACGTGGCGTCTGCCCCAAGCTTAAAGATATTGACTAGCACTACCACAGACAGAGCTACTAAAGGATAGATAATACGGGATTCTTTTTCTGGCACTACTACCGAATAAGTAAGGTATGATCCTACGTGCAGCCACAATACTCCTAAAGCTACATTTTCGAATCCTGGCCAGTGCATAGCACTAAACAGATAGATAAGTACGATGCACGCTAATGTGCCATATATAAGTGTAGTAAGAAATTTTTTCATTTTGGCTTTAATTTAGCTTCTTAGTCAATGCTTCAGCTTCTAACTTGGCGTTGTTTCCATTGTATATTACGTTGTAGGCAAATTCTAATATCGGCATCTCTACACCGTGATTTTTATTCAGCTTATAGATACTTTCTGTAGCGTAATATCCTTCTGCTACCATCTCCATTTCCATAAGAGCATACTTTACAGAGTAGCCTTTGCCTAGCATAGCCCCGAGTGTTCTATTTCTGCTGTATTGCGAGTATGCGGTCACGAGCAAATCTCCTAAGTAGGCACTGTCATCTGCATCTCTATCTATAGGATGTACGGCCGCTATAAAACGTTTTATCTCTCGAATGGCATTACTCACTAGCACTGCCTGAAAATTATCTCCGTAGCCCAAGCTATGGCACATACCCGCTGCTATAGCGTATACATTCTTGAGCACTGCACTTATTTCTGTACCGTAGATATCCGCACTGGGAGTTACCTTGATATAGTCACAATCTAAGGCCACACACATCTTCTCACAGAAGACTGCATTAGTACTAGCAAAGGTCAAGTAACTTAGTTTTTCTTGTGCTACTTCCTCTGCATGGCAAGGGCCTGTTATTACCCCAAAATCATCTTGACTTACTCCTTTATTTTCGAAGAGATACTCTCCTACTATTTTAAGGCTATTAGGCTCTACTCCTTTTATAGCAGAAATTATCTTTTTCCCTGCTAGTTGCTCATTGCTAAGCTGATCTAGTATATCTGATACAAAGGCAGATGGAGTAACCAGTAAGAGCGTATCATGTTGTGCTACTAATTCCACTACATTGGTACTTGCAGTTAGTCTTTTTTTGTCAAATTTTACCGAGCGTAGGTACTTGGGATTTCTGCCCATAGTATTAATATGCTCCGCAGTTTCTTCTTTCCTTACCCACCACGAAACCTGCATTGCTGGGTCTTCTAGTAAAATTTTGACCAATGCTGTTCCCCAGCTACCGCTGCCCATTACTAGAATTTTATTCATTAGGGTCAAAGCAACATATTTTTTTTAAGAGTAGAAAGATATTGGTTTTTTATTTTGGTCCATCTAAAAAGAGTCTAAAGCTAAGACGCTTACTCTACTATAATCTTCTGAGAATGAAGTAACTCATCCTTGTCATTGATAATAGTAAGTACATACGCTCCAGATGAAACACCCGAAATATTCAGTAAAAACTCAGTAGCACCTGCATGTACCTCCTCATTAGTCAACTCTTTCACTATAGTACCTCTGGTATCCGTTAAGCGGATATTGACTATATCATCTTGAGAAAACTCTGCTACTACACATACTGAGTTAATTGCTGGGTTGGGGTACGTGATTATTTTATCAACGGTAATCACCTTTTCATTCACTCGTATTTTGGCAAGCCATACATTATTACGGCCAGTAGAGTCTCCGTAGCTACCGCATAACCAGGCT
>DNBZ01000092.1 GCA_003484585.1 Bacteroidota bacterium
TTGCTGGACTAGACAAAATTCACACAAAAAAAGATGCCCAAAGATGGGCATCTTTTTTTTGTGAATTTTGTCTAGTCCAGCAATAGTGTTGCACAAAATAATATGTAATGAGGAGAGAAAATAGATATTCTTAGGGGATAAGGGCTCCAGAGGACAAGTACTCCGAGATTATAGCTAAAAAAAGAGAACGACAATCTGCCCCAGGAAGTTCCACATCATCCGAAATTCCTTTAGAAGAACAAAAGGAGATGGGATTAACCGATGGACTCATCCGATTCTCAATAGGATTAGATGCAGATATAAAACGCACCTACTCTATTATGACAGAATGCATGAAAGAAGTGGGAATACTATAAGTAGAACTTCCTAAATAGTATTCTATCTCTCACTAATTACTATTCACTACTTTTGCTCTAATGCAAAAAATAGAGCATATAGGTATAGCAGTAAAAGATATAGTAGAGAGTAATAAGCTTTTTGCTAAGCTGCTAAATACCGAGCACTACAAGATGGAAGAGGTAGCAAGCGAAGGTGTGATCACTTCTTTCTTTCAAGTAGGAGATGTCAAAATCGAGCTTTTGCAAGCTACCAATGAGTCTAGTGCTATCCATTCCTTTGTAGAAAAAAAAGGAGAAGGAGTACACCATATTGCCTTTGCCGTAGAGGATGTGAATGCTGAACTATCTCGTTTAAAATCAGAAGGTTTTGACGCTATACACCAAGAAGCCAAAGATGGTGCAGATGGTAAAGTGATAGCCTTTTTACATCCTAAATCAACTAACCACGTTTTAACTGAAATTTGCTCCGATAAACATGTTACAGAATAAAAATGTTCGTCTCTTTTTAGGTCTATTTGGCGTAGCCATACTAGGATATATAGTATGGAACGTACGCTCGATTATCTACTATTTTTTCGCAGCAGCGATTATTGCTTTCTTGGCACGTCCTCTTATGACATTGCTTAGTAAGGTGAAAATAAAAAACTGGGAAATGCCAAATTGGCTAAAGTCTAGTCTCGTGTTGGTCGCATTTATCTTTGTTGTCATAGGACTATTTCGACTTCTCATACCTACAGTAATAGAGCAGGCACATATCATCTCAGAAATAGATGCAGAAAATATAGTAGCTAGAATCCAACCACAAATAGAATCTGCATCACTTTGGATAAAAAAAGCCAATGTAGACGAGACCGAACTCCAAAATATAATCAAACGTGAAGTGACTGATATATTCAGCATGGGAGAAATAGGCAACTATGTAAAAGGAATACTAAACGGCATAACAGGGTCTCTGATAGCGGCTTTTTCTATACTCTTTATTTCCTTTTTTCTCATAAAAGACGGTAGCATAGTGGATAATGTATTAGCGGGGATCACACCTGATAAGTATCTGGATAAAATCAGAACAATCTTTAATGAAACCAAGGATTTACTGACTCGCTACTTTGTAGGAGTGGTCATTCAGATAAGTATAGTCATGATAGTCATCACTGTAGGTCTCACCATATTGGGAGTCAAAAATGCGTTACTGATAGGTTTCATTGCAGGTATCTTTAACATCATACCCTACATAGGTCCTCTTATGGGAGCACTAGTAGGTGTAAGCCTTGCAGCTACAGGCCAATTAGAAGCTAATCCAGATTTAAATCTTACCTCCTTTGTTTTTACGGCTCTTATCCCATTTGCAGTAGCACAGGCACTAGATAATTTTGTACTTCAACCTTTGATATTTTCTAAAAGCGTAAAAGCACACCCTCTAGAGATTTTTCTAGTCATACTAGCTGCCGGATCTCTGGCAGGAGTAGTCGGAATGATAGTCGCAGTACCTGCCTACTCATTTATCCGGATAGTGGCAAAAGAATTCTTTAACGGATACAAGGTAGTGCAGGGGTTGACTAAGGATTTGTGATAGGACGCTAAGTCTTATTCCATTTCCCTTACATCTTATTGGAACTTTAACATTAGTCATCCTAATAATCAGTAATGGATTCGATCCAACTCTGGAGTTATTCCTATGATTTTAAATACTATTTATTATGCTAGTTTTAGCAAACAGAACTTCCAAATACTACAAGCGTTGGAAGAGTAATTCTAATTCTTAATTACCTTTTCAGTTAATAGAGTTTCACCTATTCTAATTTGCATGAGATAGTGTCCAGAAGCTACTTGAGTAAAATTTACAACTCCAGAATTACTTATATTTTGCTTCAAAACACTTCTTCCCGTTAAGTCAAAAATTTCAATAGTTCCTATCCCATTCAGATGAAATACGATGCTATTCTGACAAGGATTTGGACCAAAACTATAGAGCTTTATCTCCTCTGACTCTTCCACATCTGAAGTCTCCCCGCATATCATATTGTACATAAAAAGTGCACTCTTATCTATCACTTCAGTGGCTTTAGAAGGCATTAAAAAGTAGCTTACATGTCCTAACGAACCTTCTACAGTATTTAACTCACTTAGCACCCCAACATCATTTGCAACACTGTCCATGATATAGCTGCCATTTATAAAAATAATATTTTTGCCAAATATTGTAGCAAATCCATCTTTGTATGGCACTATTCCGTCTCCATCGTCATGATAGCTGATAATAGGAGGGTCACTAGCATCTAACCAAGACTCATCGTGCAGGCCACCGCTATAGCTTAACACACCCCGTATCTTTATACTTGTATCGCTGTCCGTAATTCCATATAT
>DNBZ01000299.1 GCA_003484585.1 Bacteroidota bacterium
CAAACATTTACTAGATCTGTATGGAAAACATGCGGTGACAATCCTATATACCCACAAGGTGGCACCTGGATATATGATAGAACCGGGTGGTGCCCAGGTATGGCAACAGATCTGGCAGAGTATGATATCACAAGTACAGTAACTGGAGGCGAATCTATAGCGTTAGATTACGGCTTAGATGCAGGATCTGGGGACTCTAGATACATAGTAAACAATCAGATAGTTAGTTACGGAGCATATAATTTTGGGTACGACCTAGGTATAGAAGATATAATGGAGCCATCTACTAAAGTGGAACATGCCAGAAATAATCCTACTTGTGTGAGCCCTAAAATGAAGGTGAAAAATAATGGTAAAAACAGAGTCTATAGTATGACTATAGATTACTGGGTAAATGACCGAAACAATAAACGCACTTTTATGTGGCCGTGTGATCTAGGCTCTGGTGAGATCGAGACAGTATATTTTCCAATAGATAATTCTATATACACCTCAGGAATACTAGGCAACAGTACCTTCTCCGCAGAGATAATGGCTATAGAGGGAAATACTACCGCTGATGAGTACAAGGCGAATAATATATATCACAGTACTTTTGAGTTTCCAGATGTGTATCCTCAAGAGATTGCCCTTTTCTACAGAACGAATAACGGGACAGATGAGACTAGTATAAAGGTTTATGATGAATGGCAGACTGTCGTTTTTGAACGAAGTGGGTTAGCAAACTCTTCAATATTCCGAGATACACTAAGACTTGGTTTAGGTTGCTATACCCTAGTAATAGATGATGCGGGTGGAGATGGACTAAGCTTCTTTGCCAATAATGATGGTGCAGGATTCTGCAGACTAGGAAAAGTTGGTGGTGGTAATTTAAAAGTTATAAACCCAGATTTCGGTAATAGTACTAAGGTTAATTTCACTGTAGTGCATGCTCTAGATGTACCAAACCTAAAGCTAGATTTAGGCTACAAGCTATATCCCAACCCTTCTAATGGTAAGTTTACTATAGCAGGTGGCGACATACAAGGAGCTATACATATGGTATACAATGGTCAAGGTCAAGTTATAAACCCTACGTTTATCAATAACGGGGAGTCATTATCGTATGACCTATCATCCTTCCCTAGTGGGATATACTATGTACGAATGGAGAAAAACGGAATTGTTTGGAGCCAAAAAGTAATTAAAAATTAAGCTGCCTAACCTAAAACACATATGTCTTTATATGCGTTTCTAAAGTAGGTAGAAATACTACCTTTGCACCACATATATGAGTGAATTTAAGCTAAATACCATAGAGGAAGCCATTGAAGATATAAAAAATGGCAAAATGATTATAGTGGTAGATGATGAAGATCGTGAGAATGAAGGAGATTTCCTTACTGCTGCTCGCAATGTCACTACCGAGATGGTCAACTTTATGGCAAAGGAAGGAAGAGGTCTAATATGTGTACCTCTTACCGAGGAACGTTGTGATGAGCTAGACTTGAATCTTATGGTAGGTAAGAATACAGCTCAGTTTGAAACACCATTTACTATATCTGTAGACCTCATAGGTCACGGCACTAGTACTGGCATTTCAGCATACGACAGAGCTATGACTATACAGGCTCTAGTAAATCCTAACACTGACCC
This sequence comes from Bacteroidota bacterium, assembly GCA_003484585.1. Classification (GTDB taxonomy): domain Bacteria; phylum Bacteroidota; class Bacteroidia; order NS11-12g; family UBA9320; genus UBA9320. Next base: position 1,636 of record DNBZ01000299.1, read on the forward strand.
CAAAGAACTAGGCAAACCTGGTCATATATTCCCACTTAGAGCTCGTACTCAAGGAGTATTGAGAAGAGCTGGACATACTGAAGCAGCTATAGACTTTGCCAGATTAGCGGGGTTTGAACCCGCAGGATGTATCGTAGAGATAATGAATGAAGATGGTACGATGGCTCGATTAAAAGACCTATGGGCAGTAGCCGCTAAGCACGATATGAAGATAGTATCTATAGCAGACCTCATAGAGTACAGACTAAAGCACGAAAGCCTTATTGAGCGTCAAATAGACGTAAAATTGCCTACAGATTATGGTGACTTCGAGCTTTATGCTTACAAGCAAGTAAGCAATGGTATGGATCACCTAGCACTAGTAAAAGGAGAGTGGGATAAAGAGGAACCCGTTTTAGTGAGGGTACACTCTAGCTGCTTGACCGGAGATATCTTTGGTAGCTGTAGATGCGACTGTGGTGAGCAGCTGCATAAAGCCATGCAGGCTATAGAGAAAGAAGGTAAAGGAGTAATAGTGTATATGAATCAGGAAGGTCGAGGAATAGGTCTTCTAAATAAATTAAAAGCTTACAAACTTCAAGAAAATGGACTAGACACAGTAGAGGCCAATATAGAGCTTGGTTTTCAGATGGATGAGCGTGACTACGGTGTAGGTGCTCAGATACTGCGTGACTTAGGAGTAAGTAAAATGAAGCTGATGAGTAATAATCCTAAAAAACGTAAAGGGCTCATAGGTTACGGACTAGAAATAGTAGAAAATGTTTCTCTACAGGTAGAAGCCAATCCACATAATAAAAACTATCTAGCCACTAAAAAGGAGAAGATGGGACATGATTTGTAGTTATTTACTGTCATAAAAAAAACATTATATACAAATGCCTTTCACAAACGTGGATGGCATTTTTGTTATGTTTGCTAAATGTCAGGAGGATTAGCTGCAGGAGCAAACATAACTTTTAACTATAATAAAGGTTTACGAAAAGCTAATCGTATCAGATATTCTAAGGTTAAAGAACAGTACGTAGGAGTAGGTAATGAAACTGGTACACCAAGAATAAGTAACCTCACTCCTGCCCAACTTGTAGAAGGCCGAAAGAGAGCTAAAGCCTACTATACAAAGAGAAATCTACGGATATATACTCAGATAATTGTAATCTCAGTTCTAGCATGCACATTAGTTGGTTTTACCGTTTGGTATTTATTAGCCTAAGTCCCCTATCCTACTAAATTTGCACTCTTTTAAAAATACAATACATTGCTTCATATTCAAAACGTATCCTTCGAGTTTGGCGGTAACTACCTTTTCAAAGACATAGACTGGTTTGTAAAACCACGCGAACGTATAGGCCTTATTGGTAAAAATGGAGCCGGAAAGTCTACCCTACTCAAGCTTATAATGGGTCAATATGAGGTACGTGAAGGGGCCATCAACAAAGCGGGTGGTGTAAATCTTGGTTATCTATCGCAAGATATGATAAGTGAAGATGGCAATAAATCGGTACTAGAACACGCCAAGCAAGCATTTTCCCGTGCTATGTTCTTACAAGATGAGCTTGAGAAACTCTATGCACTCATGGAGACTGACCCGAGTGAAGAAAATATTCAACGTATGTCTGATTACCAGGAAGAGTTTGACGCTCTAGATGGGTATAACATGGATAATAAGACTGCTGAGATTTTGGAGGGACTAGGTTTTAAAACATCTGATCTAGACCGACCTATGAAAGAGTTTAGTGGTGGATGGCGTATGCGAGCTGTTTTGGCTAAAATGCTCCTAGAGCAGCCAGACATCATGCTAATGGATGAGCCTACCAATCACTTGGATTTACCCAGTATAGAGTGGCTAGAGAGCTACCTAAGCGGCTATCCGGGTAGTGTGATCATAGTATCGCACGATAGAGAATTCCTGAATAAAATGATTACTAAAACTGCGGAGCTGAGTGGTAAGAAACTCTATCTATGGGAAGGTAATTATGACTTTTTCTTAAAAGCTAAAGTAGAGAGAGATGACTTGATAAGCAGACAAGCGGCCAATCAAGATCAATATATTAAAGAACAGGAAAAATTCATCAATAGATTTAAAGCTACAGCTAGTAAAGCCAAAGCAGTACAGTCTAGGGTGAAAATGGTAGAAAAAATAGACAAAATAGAAGTCATAGCTGAAGATAAAAGCAATCTAAAGATAGACTTCAAGCTGGGTACTAAAAGCGGTAAAGTAGTGATGGACCTTAATGGTATCACGCAAGGCTTTAATAATCAGGTGCTTTTTGATGATGTAAACAGAGAAATAGTACGTGGAGATAAGATAGCTCTAATCGGAGCCAACGGTACGGGTAAATCTACTTTTCTAAGCATTATAGCGGACGAGCTTCCATTTGATGGCACAAGAAAACAAGGTCATAATGTAGAACCTTCTTTCTATGCACAGCATCAGCTAGAGAGTCTGCACATGGAGTATGAGATACTACAAGAACTGCAGTATGACGCTCCCCACAAGACTGAAATGGAACTACGCTCTATGCTTGGGTGTTTCCTCTTTGGCGGAGATGATGTATTTAAGAAAATAAAAGTACTAAGTGGTGGTGAAAAAGCTCGTGTAGCTTTAGCCAAAACATTAGTGTCTGAGGCTAATTTCCTATTACTGGATGAGCCTACTAATCACCTGGACATAGATAGTATAGAAGTGATCATAGAAGCTCTAAAAAGCTACGAAGGCACGCTTATATTTGTATCTCACAACAGGTATTTTATCGAGAAACTAGCTAACAAGGTTTGGTGGATACAAGACGAAGACGTACGAGAATATCCTGGCACATATAAGGAATATCTCTTTAAGCTAGAAAATGAAGGCTTCACAAGTGAAACCCGAAAGCGTAAGAAGGCAAAACCTACTGCTTCAATAGAAGATAATTCTAAAAACTCTTGGAGACAAAAAGATGAGAAAGCGGAAGAATTAAAGAAACTTCAAAAAAAGCTAGACCAAAAAGAAGAGCAATTGACTAATGCAAAGAAGCATCTCACAGAGGTAGAAGCTAAACTTGCAGATGCAGCTAATCTAACTCCAAGTGACTTAGAGCAACTGAGTAAAGAGCACTCTTCTGCTAACAATACCGTACAATCTGTTACGGAAGAATACGATACCCTTCTAGAGAGTATAATAGAACTAGAAGATTAACTTCTAGTTCTATTTTTGGTTTAAGTTAAAAATTGAACCCGACTCTAACCTTACTATAAGCTCCTGTAAACGAGGTCTCAGGCGTAGTCTTATCTATCTTTCCATTAGACTTCCAATGCTTTTTAGACACATCTAAAATAATACCTGACTGATAGCCAATAGTTACCTTCTTGATATTGACATCTAGGATAAAACCAAGATCGAATACAAAAGCATCGTTCGTATAAAATGAGGTTTTAGTTTCACCTAAAAACCCATTAGACAGATTAGGTACAGATGTAGTCTCTACGCTTTTCATTTTGAGCTTATTATAGCCTACCCCTACTCCCGGCATTAGATCTAGCCATTTTGAGTTCTTTAATAAATCTACATACGCGAAATCTTTTACATAGTATCCAGATAATGTATAGTCTGTGGTATCTACAGTTTGTTCTTCTTTCAAGTATGAACCAAACGTAAATCCTATAGCCGTTCGTTCATCTTGAGCCATAAAAGTAAGCTCCCAAGAAGTTCCAAAATTATCAAATGATTGGCTAGATCCGTCATCAATAAACCTTTCTGAAAGGTCATTTAAATCTAAACGTGCTTGTGTATAGCCTCCAAGTATCTTTATCTTTATTTTTTTTTCATCTTCACTCTCACAATCGTTTAGGAATTCATAAGAAGAACCATATTGAGTAAAAGAATTTACAAACAAATAGTCGAAATCTGTACCGAAACTTTTATTCAAGGCAGTGTCCTTAGAAAGGTCTACTAGAGCTATTCTATTTACGGGCAAATCCTCAAAATACTTATTGAATAGTGCGTACTCTCCACTTCTAGTAGGACCGAAATTTCTGTCGGAATCATACACTATGGCTATGGTCATTACGGCATCTTTAAACTCTCCTCCTTTGGTATTTTTTATTCTATCAGCAAGGCTATTAAACTTGAACCATTCACAAGAGTTACTTGTCTGCTGAGCCTTGGTAGTATGACATCTCCCAAACTGCCCAAACCAGTTTCCCGGATGTGTGGCTTGTTCTTTTAAGAAATTTTGATGCATATAGTTTTCTCTATAGATATACTCTTGTATGGCACCATCTGTTTCGTACTCTTCCCACAGTTTTCTATCGTTATACTTATTGACTATAATATTCTCAAAAGCAGCATAGCCATCGCCTAAATATTCCTTATACAACTCCTTGTACTTAAGAAAATTCTTTTGAACCAAGTCTAGTGTTGCACCTGTTTTGAATGTAAAGCCTCTACCTCTCAAATAGGAGCTAGTTTCATCGTCTTGCTCGTCTAGTTTAAAATCATTGTACTCCATCAAACTCTTGAGACTAGCCACGTGCAGGTATATAGAATCTGGCACAGGAACAGAATCTGCGGGAAGCATATTTGCCAGCATTTTAGCCACTGGATATATACCTCTATCTATATCTATCGCCGCAAAATATAGCTTTGCAGAATCAGGCAATTCCTCATTGAACTCTCTTAGCTCTTTTATGACCGCACTATACTCTTTGTATGCGAACTGATCTATGCTACTAAAGAGCGTAGTATCTCCTGTTTGCAAGTACTCATTTACCAAATAACCATAGGTATAGCCATACTCGAACATAATATTACGTACTCCAGCATTGGCGTGCAGATACTTTATCATCTTGAGCCATAGGCGAGCATTACTCTCCGTATACGAATGATTTTCTCCTGTTATAAATACTTTAAACTGTGAAAGAGTATCATCTAATAGTTCTAATCCCGCAAAACTAGAATCATATAGATGCAGTGTATCTTCATCATTTATACTTATTTCATCTCTTATAAAAGGAGTCCCTAAGCTTCTTGTCGTGCTAGTTTCTACTATTTCTACAGCATCTTCTATCTCTACATCTTCTGCAGCAGCTTCTTCTATCTCTGCTTCTGCAGCTCTTATCGCTGCATCTAGGACACTTTCTGCTTCGTCTAAAACTTCCACATCTACTGACTCTAGCACAACTTCTACCGTATCAGTAGCTTGTACACCCTCTTCTTGTGCACTAGCTACTATGCTAATAGAACATAAGGCTAGCCCTATTAGCAGCTTATTTATTGTTCCCATTTTTATTATTTATAGATTTACAGATTATCAAAAAAGTAGTCACTAACCTTCTCGTACAGATGAACGCGGTCTTTACCGAGTACATTGTGTTTATGCTGAGGATATACAAAATAGTCCAGTTGCACTCCCTTTTCTATAGCTGTTTCTAAGTATTGTAGACTATGTTGCCAAAGTACCACATCGTCTAACCCGCCGTGTATCATGAGTAGTTTTCCTTCCAGATTTTCCACGTGATTTTTAAGATTTGTTTTTTTATAGCCCTCAGGATTTTCCTCTGGAGTATCCATATATCGCTCGGT
>DNBZ01000264.1 GCA_003484585.1 Bacteroidota bacterium
TTTTAGGCCTAAATGCTTGCGTAGGAGAGTTCGACGATGAGGATGGGATAGAAGTATTCACTAAGTTACAATCAGCCGCTTTAGAACTTAGTCCATTCAGAGAAGATTTAGATAAATCTTACGTTCTAGATTTCAATTAGCATTTCTTTAAGCCAGCTTTTGCTCGCTGCTCTATAGACTCTAAGTATTCTTTATTTTTTTCAAAACCCAAGGCCCTTTCATAAAATTTTCTTGCCAATACTTTGTCCCCTTCGCTCAAGTGATAATCTGCTATATAGATACTTGCATAAGCTCCGTAGTACTCATCACTTTCTAAGGCAAAAAGAGAACATGCTTCATAAAGCTTTAAAGCCCTAGCCATTTCTCCCTGCTTTTGTGCTATTCTACCCCTCCTATAACAGAATTCTGCCTTTAGTTTAATGGTTGTCAGTTTCTTAGGATCCAACTCTTCTATAGCTTCCAGAGCTTCTTTAGTGTAGCCACCATCGTATAGCAATCTCGTCTTGAGTAGAATTGGATGCGGAGTTGGTTTATCTACAAACCCCAATGCTTGCTTGTCCTCCTCGTTCATGGCAAATCCACGTGTAAGGATCATCTCTTTATACTTAGTCGAAAGGCGGTTATTCCCTTGTATGATATAGTACCAACTCATTTTTTGCAAGCAACTCTTAATATAGTTTCGACCCCTAAAATTCGTATAAAAAGCATTAAATTCTACTATTGCTCCATTGTCCTGTTTATTCATTTTTGCAACACCTAGCAGATAGTGTGCAAACCAAAAGTGCGAATACTCCGCATTCATTGGCCTAGCCTCCAGTACTTGTATAGCAGTCTCGTTTTTATTGAGTTTCATAGCTATGTTGCTCCTAAAAAAGTTGCTGGTGAGATTAGTCTTATAATCGTCGGTACATTTTAGGGTCTCAGACCAAGCTGTGATCGGTTGCTTTGCAACGTGTAGTAGCGAAAATGAATATAAATAGGAGGCTTCCTTGGCTATCCCATCTAAGATAGTGCTATCCGACTTATGTCGGGATAAACTCTTAAGCAATGCTAACCCTTGGTTTAGATTGCCTTTTATGCCCAACATTCGAATGACCCACGAATAGTTATCTGGTACAGTAGACAGATATACTTTTATGATCCCTCGTGTCTTACTATTTGGTAAGAAATTTGGAAATTTTTTATAGTTAGCTTCTATCAGTGTATTCGCTCTGTTTATATCTCGAGCTGCACCATATAGTTCGTCAAACTTAGCTTTGAGCGTAGCAGAATAAAAGTATATTTCTGATTGGGAAAATTTTTTATACGGAGAATCCTCCGGCAATTTGTCGAAGTGAAGCAACGCATTGTCTTGCACCTTTCGATATGCTGTATAATCTCCTTGCTCTTCAGACACAAAAGCTTTTAGAAAGGCATTTGAATGCTGCAAATAGAGTACACAGCTATTCGCTGGATCTATAACGGCTTCATACTCCAAAATAGAGCTGGCCTTGTCTAATCTTAGCTCATAGTTCTGAAACTGAGCTACCCGAAGATTTTCGTTAAAAGTAAAGTTGTTGTCAGCAAGGACTGATAGAGAAACGGTAAAAAAGAATACTAAAAAGAAAGATTGATAAATACTATTTCTTTCGAACAGCTCTTCTTTTTGGTTTTGCTTCTTCTTCTTCCACATGGTCTTCTATCCCAGCCATACGAGCGTCTATTTGAATACGTCCGCAAGCTTCGCAAATTACGATTTTTTTGGATTGTCTAATATCTGATTGTAGTTGTGGCGGTACTTTAGCAAAACAACCACCGCAAGCAGCTCTAAGGATAGGAGCAACGGCTATACCGTTTCTGAAATTTGCTCTTATTCTATCGTATGCCTTGATAAGCTTCTCGTCTATACTCTCCTTCGACTTTTCTCGTTCAGTGATTATAGCAGCTTCTTCTTTCTCTGTTTCGGCAGTGATTTCCTTAAGCTCTTTTTTCTTGTTTTCAAGATCTTTTTCTCGCTCATCTAGTCTTGTCTGCACTTCACTGATAAGATCACCTTTCAAAACAATTGATTTTTCTACTTCACCTATCTTTTTTTCCGCTGCCTGAATAGTTAAGTCTTGAATCTCTACTTCTTTATTCAAAGCGTCAAATTCACGATTATTTTTAACCTCATTCAGCTGTACTTTGTACTTGCGTATAGCTTCTGTAGAGGTTCTTATTTGCTCTCTATTGGCAACTATTTGCTCGTTAAAAGTTTCTGTTTCAGTAGTGAAATTAGCAAGTCTTGTGTTAAGACCAATCAACTCATCTTCTAGGTCTGAAACCTCCATAGGTAACTCACCTCTCACAGCTCTAAGCTGATCTAAACGTGAATCAATGGTTTGAAGCTTATAAAGTTGTTCAAGTTTCTGTGCTATTGTTTTTACTGCCATTTATATAAAGTACTTTACTGGATTAGTGTCTACGCCCGTTTTAAGGACGGCAAAGGTAATAAACTTTTCACTCAAAATATCATATAATAGGTCTATCGTAAACTTTTCGCTCTCATAGTGGCCAATATCGCAAATGAGTAACTCATTTTCTGCATCAAAATACTCGTGATACTTAAAGTCTGACGTTACATAAACATCTGCTTTTGAGTCTTTTGCATTGTTTAATAAAAATTGCCCTGAGCCCCCGCATACCGCGACTTTTTTTATTGGTTTATCCCAGAAGGTATGCTTGATTACCTTCAACTCCATTGAAGATTTCAAATATTTTAGAAAATCAGTTGCACTCATCTCCGAGGCTAAGTCTCCCACCATGCCACTTCCTATATTATTATCGGTATTCAGTGTTGGATACATTTCATAGGCTACTTCCTCATAAGGATGAGCGTCGCTTAATGCAGCCAAAATGCTATTCATCTGAGGTTTACAGATGATGACCTCTATTTTCACTTCATTTTCTATATGTCGTTTTCCTACCTCACCTAACACAGGGTTGGCACCTAGTTCTGCTCTAAAAGTTCCGCTTCCTACTGTGGTAAATGAGCATTCACTGTAATTTCCGATATGCCCAGCTCCAGCTGCAAAAAGAGCTTCTCTAATAGATTCTTCGTTCTTAGACGGGCAGTAAGTTACCAGTTTTATTAAATCTCCTGCCTTAGGTGATAGCACCCTAGTATTGACAAGCCCAAGCTTATCAGCAATCTTACGGTTCACACCATTCGCATAAACATTGTCCAAGTTTGTATGAATAGCATAAATAGCGATATCATTTTTTATAGCCAACTGAACCGTTCGCTGCACGTAGTTGGCATTATTAAATCGCTTGAGTCCACTAAATACGATTGGATGGTGAGCTACTATAAGATTGCATTTTTGCTCAATAGCTTCATTCACTGTAGCCTCTATACAGTCTAAACTGATGAGCACTCCGCTCACTTTCGTTCTTTTTTCTCCTACTAGTAGTCCACTATTATCATAGCTTTCTTGTAAACTCGATGGAGCTATACTTTCTAAATGGTCTATTACGTCTGCTATTCGCATGGGGCGAAGATAATCAATCACAATTTGAAGAAGAATATTAAATCCGATAAGACTTAATGAAAGATAACTTTAGAAATCACACGTTTTTGCAATTTGTAAAATCCCGAAAACTAGATTTCATTTCGTCCTGGATTATAATCCCTACTTCAGGGATATTAGTTGTTTGTTCAATTTTAAATTTCTTAACATCTGCAGTCCCGAAGACAACTTTTGAGTTTTCATTTTTCCTATGGATTGCTTCATTATTTCCTGTTTTATTCATGAATTTTTTCATTTTTAAATTTTTAA
>DNBZ01000044.1:0-11750 GCA_003484585.1 Bacteroidota bacterium
CTCCGAGCGATGCTATATTTTCAAATGAAATGGCACGGCCGTGTATAGGGAATAGGAAAGAATATGGGGTGCAGTTTTTTGATAATATTTGCAAAAATGTACTAGCCACTGGTAGTTCTATAGAAGTGTGTACTGATAGTGCTAAAAATCCTCAGCTCTGGGAAGGATATAACATAGGACAACGCTTTTTTTATCGTGGGGTTGCTGATAAGGATGGTTGGGTTACAGTTGGTTTTGTAGTAAAAATGGGTTCTCGTAAATACTATACATCTATAGATACTAATAGCGTGCAAATAGACGATAGTAGAGAATGTGTAGATACAATATGGTATCATAGATGGTTTAAGCTTAATCCTGAGCCAAAAATGGACTTTAGTAGATTCCGAGATACCTTCTGCTTACCCATCACTACCACACTTAGCTATGTTGGCACAGAGGTTGGTCGACTAACCAAGATGACCTTTGCTTGGAATGTAGGTGACTCACTGAACGTACAGCGTATAACAGGAGATTCCATAATCGATATATCGCATACCTATACTGAAGAAGGTCGAAAGAATGCTTTCATTGTGTTAGAAGATAGTTTTGGGTGTTATAATACCATCAATTTTACCGATGTGATGGGTTATGAGAATTCATTTACTTCCGATACTATTATATGCTTAGGGCAGACTGTTGAGTTTACGGATTATGTGAGATACTATGGGGACAAATATCAATACTGGCGAGACGCATCTAGACTAGAAAAGATAAGCTGGGACTTTGACGATGGCAATGGGTTTAGTACAAGTGGTCCATTCCCTAGCCACACGTATGCCGCAAAAGGAAGATATAATGTACGCATGGCTACAAATGATGAGGATGGATGTGTAGATACGGCATATGCAAGCGTATTAGTAGGAGGAGTAAATGCTGCTATTGTAGATAATAGTGAAACGTATCTATGTGATCAGATAATTCAGTTTTTTGATTCATCCTATTTTGATTTCATACCCACATCAGATTTTATAACAGATTACTATTGGAATTTTGGAGATAATACAAGAGAGAGTCTTCTGGAAAATCCGTATCACTATTACAATAGGAATGGTGAGTTTCTATTAACTCTTGTAGTGAAAACAGATGCAGGGTGCTTAGATACACTCGAAATACCCATTTATCTTACAGGTCCAGAACCTTATTTTGACATCATTTCAGATACCATAGGATGTGTACCGTTTACTGCCACCTTTAAGAGTAAGAGCAAAAACGTATCAGATTTTATCTGGAGATTTGGAGATCAAGATAACTCAATGAGCTCAGCAGGTAGTGATTCTACAATATCATTTACGTATACCGAGCCGGGCACTTATTTTATCTCATTAGAGGGTAATGACAGCTTTTATAACAGTGCTACAAATAACACTTATTCTTGCTCGGCTATATTCCCAGATAGTGCCAATACTAATTCTCGTAAAATAGTCGTGCTTCCTATTCCCGAAGTTCATTTCGATTTTAAAGAACCGGTTTGCGTTGGTCAGCCCGTTGTTTTTAGAAATCAAAGTGATACTATCTACAAAGAACTAAACTGGCATATCAATAATTTTGACACTACCACTTCAGGTGATCTTGTGTATACTTTTACTGAGGCAGGGAGATATGCTATAGATTTTACGCCTAAATATGTCCCCATAATTCCTTACCAGAGAGCTTGTTTTGATTCGTTTGATAATAGTATTACCGTGTCAGAAGTAGTAGCTGGATTTACTTTTGAGGTAAGAGGGCTATGTAGTGAGTTTGTATTTACTGACACTTCTAAAAATGCGATTAGTTATTCCTGGAATTTTGACCATCCTACTAGCTATAAAAGAAATACGTCTATACTTCAAAATCCTTCTCATACCTACGGTAAAGATAAAGGAGAGTACACCGTATCTCAGATAGTAATATCTGCAGAAGGATGTAAAGATACTTTTTTGCAAAACATAGAGGTAGAGTACATCACAGACTTGAAGGTGTACAATGTTTTTACTCCTAATAGTGATGGTCCTAATGAAGTTTTTCAGATGGATATAGAAAACTATGATTTATACAATCTGAAGATTTTTAACAGGTACGGTGAGTTAGTGTTCGAGTCTGAGGAACCTAGTTATGCTTGGAACGGGAAACAAGATAATGTCGGAAATAACTTGCCTGAGAGTACGTATTTTTATGTTTTCAGGTATAGGTATAACTGCGACGGAAAGATACGAGAAGTAGAAGGTCTTGTAGATTTAATAAGGTAGTAATAGAATATAGTACACTCCATTAGAAATGTTCAAAAACGGATGCGTATTTAGGTGTCTCCAGAGTCTATTTTTGGATATTATAAGACATGGCACTTTTAGGCAAAAAATCTACTAAGAAAAAGAAAGAAGCAGGGGTAAAGAAAGAGAGAGATAACACATTGATAAAAAAGGCATTAGGTGCTCTTTTGATGTTGTTTTCTGTTTTTGTTTTCATTGCATCAGTAAGTTATTTATTCTCTTGGAGAGCAGATCATAGTATACTCAATACAGGGATGTCTGACTTTGTTTTTAAGTTTCAAGACAATTTACCACAGAACATAATGGGAAAACTCGGGGCACTACTCGCTCATATTTTCATGTATGATGGTTTTGGCATAGGTTCATTTTTACTTTATCCTATCTTTTTTATTATAGGATATAATCTGTATTTCAATAATGTTTTTCGCATCAAATCAAAGACAGTAAGTAAGCTTTTAGTATCTGCTATCTGGGTTTCATTGGTATGTGCACTATTGCTTAGCAACAGCCTGCCTATATTTAGTGGGTTGCTGGGTTACGGGGTCTTTTTGTTTTCTAAATCTCTTATAGGTACCATAGGTATGGTGTTAGTGCTCGGTTTGGTTACCGTGTTCTTTTTATATGTTGCTTTCAGTATAGATGTATTAGAAAGTTTACGAAACAAAAAGTTTTTGAAACTTAATACGGATAGAACTACAGGCTCATCTCTAGATGATGCTAAGATTTTTGATGAAGACGAATCTTTGTTTGCCAAGGATAATATAGGGATGGAGGAATCAGCTGAAATGTCTGAAACTGAGGAGTCTTCTCGTGATTTAAATTTTACGGTAGAAAGAACAAGTATAGATGAAGAACCAGAAGAGAAAAAATCGGGACCTACAGTGGTAAGCGAAGAAGACCAAGAAGAAGATGGCTTGGAGTTGGAAATAGAGAAAGTAGTAGAGGAGGAGAAAATAGACCCTGCAATACAAAAAGAGCATTATGGCATAGATGAGCCTTATGATCCTCGTTTAGATTTAAGAGATTTTCAGTTTCCTAAGGTTGAGTTCTTAAAACAGTATGAAGAAGGAGAAAAGACGGAAGTAACCAAGGAGGATCTTGAGAAGAGTAAGACCATGATCGTTCAGACTCTGAATAACTATAAAATAGGCATAGCTCAAATTAAAGCTACCATTGGCCCTACAGTAACCCTTTTTGAGATAGTGCCAGACAAGGGTGTTAGGATCTCAAAAATAAAAAATCTTGAAGATGATATAGCACTAAGTCTTGCAGCTTTGGGTATTAGAATAATAGCACCCATACCAGGTAAAGGAACTATAGGTATAGAGGTGCCTAATAAAAAACCAGAAATAGTAAGTATGTACTCTGTGATAAACAGTGCAAAGTACAGAAACTCTAAAGCCGAATTGCCGGTATGCTTGGGCAAGACTATCTCTAATGAAGTGTTCGTAGCAGACTTAGCTAAAATGCCTCACTTGCTTATGGCGGGGGCTACTGGTCAAGGTAAATCTGTGGGTCTTAATGCGATAATAGTATCTCTACTCTACAGAAAACATCCAGCAGAACTCAAGTTTGTGATGATAGATCCCAAGAAAGTGGAGCTTACCTTGTTTCAAACAATAGAGCGTCACTATCTAGCTAAACTCCCAGGAGAAGGAGATGCAATCATCACAGATAACAAACAGGTAATTACAACGCTAAACTCTCTTTGTGTAGAGATGGATGAACGCTATAATCTGCTGCAGGCGGCTTTAGTGAGAAATATAAAAGAGTACAATGAAAAGTTCAAGCAACGCAAACTAAATCCAGAAGAAGGACATAAATATCTGCCGTACATAGTAGTGATAATAGACGAAGTGGCAGATCTTATCATGACTGCTGGCAAGGAGGTAGAGCATCCTATCGGAAGATTAGCTCAGCTAGCACGTGCTATTGGGATACACTTAATACTGGCAACACAACGTCCTTCTGTTAATATAATTACGGGTACTATCAAAGCTAACTTTCCTGCTAGGATAGCATTTAGGGTAAGTAGTAAGATAGATAGTAGAACTATACTAGATGGTAATGGGGCAGACCAATTGATAGGTAAAGGTGATTTGCTATACTCTACGGGGAGTGAGATGGTGCGATTACAATGTCCATTTGTAGATACACCCGAAGTAGACACTATTACATCCTTTATAGGCAACCAAAGAGGCTATCCAGATGCACATATACTGCCAGAAGTAAGAGAAGAAAGTGATGGAGATGCATCAGAGTTTGACCCTAGTGATAGGGATGCTCTCTTTGAGGATGCCGCTAGAATAATAGTGCAACATCAGTCAGGCAGTACAAGTTTGATCCAGAGAAAACTAAAAGTGGGTTATAATAGGGCCGGCCGCTTGATAGATCAGTTAGAAGCATCTAATATTGTAGGTCCCTTCGAGGGAAGTAAAGCAAGAACAGTTTTATTGCCAGACGAATATGCTTTGGAACAGTTCTTGAATAACTTGCATTAGAAAATTAGAACAACATGAAAAACATATTTATACTCTTGTCTATTTTAAGCTTAGTAATTGCTAATCCGTTTAATTCTGTTTCAGAAACTCAGGATAATAAAAGCAACGAAATTTTAAACAAGCTAAGTAAGACCTATAAAACGTATAAGTCAGTTAAGGCTTCGTTTACGGTAACTATCTATAATAAGAAGTCCAATACTAAAGTAAGGCAAACTGGCCAGCTGTATCAAAAAGGAAAGAAATTCAGAGTAAATATGTCTGGTCAAGAGATATACTGCGATGGCAAAACAATCTGGACGTACATAGATGGAGCCAATGAAGTACAGGTATCTAAGTTTGATGCCAAAGCTATGGATATAAATCCTTCTGAGATCTTTACGATTTACGAGAAAGGATTTGTGCACAAGTACGGAGGACAAAAAGTAGTAGGTACTAAAACGCTGGATATTGTAGAATTAACTCCAACTGATAAGAGCAAGGGTTACTTCAAAGTAAAGTTAGGTATAGATAAACTAGCTAATAAGGTAAAAGAAATGGTAGTGTACAGTAAAAATGGCTTAGAGACCACTTACGCTATTAATAAACTAGACGCTAATGTTCCAATAAATGACAGCTACTTTAAGTTTAATACAAAAGATAAGCCTGGAGTTATAGTAATAGATTTAAGATAAGCTCAAATGAGAAATAAAATAGTTTTAACGCTGCTTTGTGCAGCGTTTTTTATGGGCTGTGCCCAAAGAGATAAGTTCTCTAAGAAGCAACAAAAAGCTTTTTATATAAGCATAGAAAAAACTGCGTGTTTTGGTAATTGTCCCATTTATATTTTAGAGGTAAGCAAGCAAGAAGCCAAACTGCAAGCTAAGCGATTTACGGAGCATGAAGGATTGTCTAATCAAAGGATGTCTGATCTGGAGTATAAAGCTCTACAGGATTCTTGTGCTCAGGCTGATTGGGGAAATTATGCTACTGAGTATCTTACAGGTTATTCTGATTTGCCTAGTACTATAATTAGATTTTCTATTCATCCTACGGACACTATAGATATAAGGTATGAAGGGAGTGAAGCTCCTGCTGAACTTATGCGAATAGGAGATATGCTACATGCGTATCAAAAAAAGATGCAAGCTGACTGGCCTGCATCTTTAGATTAAGAATCTATAAATTTTTTATCAAGCTCCTCGTACACCGAGTTATTACTTATATACTCTGGAACTATATGTTTCATTGTCTTTACAAGCATTCTATTTTTGAGTATATCTTTCTGTTTATATAGATCTGATATAAGCTCATTTGTTTCTAAATAGTTATAATCAGGCACTTTAGCTACCATTATTTTAGGATTGTGCGTGCCTATAGTATTTTCTTTATCATTCAGGAGTTCTTCTTTTAATTTTTCACCAGGGCGTAATCCAGTAAATTTAATTTTAATGTCTTTGCCCTCTTCGAAACCAGAAAGCCTTATCATTTTACGTGCTAAATCTACTATTTTAACAGACTCTCCCATATCAAAAATATAAATCTCTCCTCCTTTACCCATTACACCTGCTTCTAGTACGAGCTGGCATGCTTCAGGTATTGTCATAAAGAATCGAGTGATTTCAGGATGTGTCACAGTAACTGGCCCACCTGCCTCTATTTGCTTTTTGAAAAGGGGTATTACAGAGCCATTGCTGCCTAGTACGTTACCGAAACGGGTGGTTACGAACATCGTGTGACTGTCTGACTCTAGACGTAGCTTGGCGTTTAGTGACTGTATAAATATCTCAGCTATACGCTTGGATGCCCCCATTATATTAGTAGGGTTTACTGCCTTGTCGGTACTTACAAACACAAATTTCTTAACTCCATATTTAGCGGATAGATTAGCTAAATTTTGAGTGCCAAATACGTTTGTATTGATAGCCTCGTATGGATGTTCCTCCATTAGTGGAACATGCTTATATGCCGCAGCATGAAAAACGTATGATGGTTGGTAGTGAGCGAATACCTGTTCCATTCTAGATTCATTGCACACGTCTCCCACTATTATTTTAATATTATTTTCCCCATTCAGTTCATTTTGCATTTCATAAAGAGGTGTTTCTGCTTGGTCTAGTAGTATGATTATTTTTGGTTTAAAAAAGATACACTGTCTAACTATTTCGCTACCTATGGAGCCTGCAGCTCCCGTAATCAATATGACTTGATCCTTCAGATCTTTCCTTATATTTTTTGTGCTCAGCTCTATTGGCTCTCGCTCTAGTAAATCCTCTATTCGTACAGGTTTTATACTTTGAACACTAAACTTGCCATCTATCCAAGAACTCACAGGCGGTATAGTTTTTATTTCAATATTAGATGCAAGACAGGTCTCTATAATTCGTTTTTTGCGAAAAGTAGATATATTATTAATTGCCAGTATGACTATCAAATTATTACGGTCGGCTGTAAGGGTATTAAAATCCACCTCTGGGGGATATATATTTACTCCTTCCGCAGATTTGCCTTGTAATTTTGGATTATCGTCAATAAAAGCTATTACTTTCCTGCCGTATGATGAATTTTGCTCAAAAGATCTCTTGACTATAATGCCAGCCTCGCCAGCACCATATATTATAAGCTCTTTTTTATTATCCCCGTTATTAAAAGGAGCATACTGATTGTATAGTAGTTTAAATGAGATTCTGAAACTTGTAAGAAAGAATATTAGTATAAATGCATCAATTATAATAATTGCGGGCTTAATAAAGTGAGTGTCTAGATATGCATATATAGTTACTTCTGCTAAGAGAATGGCAATGGTACTAATAGCCACAGCAAAGAAAATACGCACTGCGTCTTGTGTACTTGTATATCGTATTATACCGGTGTAAGATTTGGTAGCGATAAAAGCTATAAGTCTAAAAATAAGCAAAAGGCTTAACGGAAATAGGTAGCTTGCTGCATTTGTTTTTTCAAAACTTAAAGCTTCAGTAATAAAAAAAGCTAGGCCAAATGAGAAAGCTGAAAGCAGTAGGTCTAAGCTAAGCACAACCCAACGGGGGGTATTTTTACGTGTTATACGTTTGATTTTGTTTAACATATATAGGAGGTTACGCACAAAGATAAAAAAATATCATATAGTTTTGTACCCGTTTTTCACATTTATGTCTTATATTTAACAAGACCACAAATATATCTAATAATAATTTGTGTATCGATACATAATTGATACATATTTAATTTATATTGAGTATTCATCCTTTGTTTTCGCTGTTATTATCAAAGAATGCAATAAGAATATTAGGACATAAAGTGTTGGCAGTCTAATATATTTGAATTTTATACTTTTTTAAGTTTGGCAAATTTCAAAACCAAAGTTTTTTCTCCGAAATCTGTAAAATTAATAGTAGCCTTTTCTGGAGCAGCATTACCTTCTAATTTGGTAACCGTGCCAGTCCCAAATCTCTGATGTTCTACTTGCATCCCTTCTGCTATGTCGTGCATTGATTCTGCTTCGAAGTTACTACTAGCTGGCGGTCGTATCATCTTAGGCTGATTCTGTTTGGCTATAGTTTTACGTAGTCCACTAGGTGGGTTCATATCACTACTTCTGCGGTCTATATTTCCAAGGGTTTGTTTTGTGCTAGTCAGCGTTGAACGTCTTTCTAATTGCAAAAATTCCGGATCTATTTCATCTATAAATCTACTAGGCTCACAGGGTAATAATGTGCCAAATCTAAATCTTGATGTAGCAAACGATAGAACTAAATCTTCTTCTGCTCTAGTGATAGCTACATAGAATAGGCGGCGTTCTTCTTCTAGATCAGATCTGGACCCAAGAGACATCTGAGATGGGAATAGATTTTCTTCTAGTCCAGTTACATATACCTTTTTGTACTCTAACCCTTTAGATTGGTGAATGGTCATAAGAGAAACGTGATCATTGTCATCATCCACTCTATCTGCGTCTGTAAGTAATGCTATATCTTGTAAATAGCTTCCAAGATCTTTTTCACTCTCATTGGTGTCGTCCTCTGCAAATTCTTTGATACCATTAAGCAGTTCTACCATGTTCTCATATTTGCTTACCCCTTCTACAGTCTTATCTTCATTTAGGACTTTCAGAAGCTTTACAGACCGGGCTATGTGCATAGCTAAGTCATAGGCATTTTGAGTTGGGACTAATATCGCAAAGCTTTTTATCATATTCACGAAGTCTCTAAACTTAGCGATAGCGGCTTTTAGCTCAGGGTACTGATGTGCGTTAGATACTATCTCCCAATGGCTTTGTCCGGTTTCGCTGGCTAGTACGGCCACTCTCTGCATAGATGTATTGCCTATTCCTCTTGCAGGGTAATTGATTATACGTTTCAGTGCCTGCTCATCGCTCGGGTTTATAACTATGCGTAAGTACGCTATTAGGTCTTTTATCTCTTTTCGTTGGTAGAAACTAAGACCTCCATATATTCGGTAGGGTACATTCAGCTTTCGTAGAGCCTCCTCCATACTTCTAGATTGAGAATTGGTACGATATAAAATAGCGAAATCGCTATTCATTTTCTGTGCTGTCATCTTAGTCTCAAAGATGTCTTGTGCTATCAGCTTACCTTCCTCATTATCTGTAACAGCTCGAAGTACTTTTATTTTTTCGCCAGAATCATTTGCGGTCCATACCTTTTTTTCTAGCTGGTCCTTATTCTTTGCTATTACACTGTTTGCTGCACTTACTATAGTTTCTGAAGATCTGTAATTTTGTTCTAGCTTAAAAACTTTAAGATCGGGGTAGTCGATTTCGAAGTTTAATATATTACGAATAGTAGCTCCTCTAAAGGAGTATATACTCTGTGCATCATCACCTACTACACAGATATTTTCAAAGACACTCGCTAGTTTTTTTACTATCATATACTGGCAGTGGTTAGTATCTTGATACTCATCTACCATCACGTACTTAAACTTGTGTTGATACTTATTGAGCACCTCAGGAAAATTATTTAGTAGTTTAAATGTGTTTAGTAATAAGTCGTCAAAATCCATAGCACTTGCTTTGAAGCACCTATTAGCATACTCCTGATAGATTTCGAAAATTTTACCTCTTCCTGTAGTTTCATCGTAGGATACTAGTTCAGCATTTTTCTTATAAACGTGTGCTTGTATCAGATTATTCTTAGCGTTACTTATACGACTTAGTACGAAGTTTGGCTTATAGATCTTGTCATCCAAGTTCATTTCTTTTACTATAGCCTTGATGAGACTTTTACTGTCGTCAGAATCATATATCGTAAAATTACTTTGATATCCTATTTTATGTGCTTCTATACGTAGAATCTTAGCAAATACAGAGTGAAAAGTCCCCATCCATATATTGCGAGCCTCTGGTCCAGCTACGCTTTCTATACGATTACGCATTTCTTTGGCAGCCTTATTAGTAAAAGTAAGAGATAGTATGTTAAATGCATCTACTCCAGATGCGATAAGATGAGCAATACGGTAGGTCAATACCCTTGTTTTTCCAGAGCCTGCACCTGCTATGATCATTACTGGGCCATCTGTTTGCAAAACTGCAGCTTTTTGCTCGGGATTAAGTGAATCTAAATATGGTGCTTCTGTGTTCATAGGCTCTCTGTATTAAGGCTCAAATTTCGGTTATTTTAACTCAACTTTTAGTAAATACAGACAAACAAATTTTTCACAACTTAGCCAAATGCTCTACCATTGTAATTCGTTTTGAATATAGAAAAAACACATATAGCAGATTTACTCATAATTACACCTACTGTTTTTGGCGATGATAGAGGGCACTTTTTCGAAAGTTATAGAGAAGATACATTAAAAGGTGCAGGTATCAATGAGGCCTTTGTGCAAGATAATCAGTCACTTAGTGGTAAGGGAATTTTAAGAGGTTTACATTTTCAGAGAAACCCATACGCTCAGGGAAAACTAGTCAGAGTGCTGCAAGGAGCAGTATTAGATGTGGTGGTAGATATAAGAAAAGAGTCTGAAACTTACGGGCAACACCTGTCCATTGAGTTATCTGCTGACAATAAAAAGATGCTTTATGTTCCGCCAGGATTCGCTCATGGTTTTCTAACCCTTGACGATGACACGATTTTCTGTTATAAGTGCACAAACTATTACGACAAAGAATCGGAAGGAAGCATATTATGGAATTCCCCATCACTGGGTATAAATTGGGATATTGATGACCCAAAGTTATCAGATAAGGATATAGAAGCCAAAGATTTTAGTGACTTTAATAGTCCGTTTTAAAGGACTTTAAGCAAAAAATTATCCCGAAGCATTGCCGTGAGGTTTTTTATTTTATCTGTCCGTTAACAGAGGTCAGTATTACCACGTACAATACTGGGGAGGTGTGATAAAGGAATTTCAATTTTGGACTGTGAAGTTTAGAATGGAACGATTGAAATAGCTTCTCCTCTTTATTACTTACCTAAAGTTATTTTTTACTTCGGGCTAAGCTATAGCCTACCTAAAATTAATAAAGAGACTATCTTACCTTAAGCAAACTTCGAGTTTGAGCTATTTGTCCGTTTTGGTATTGACAGTAGTATGTTCCAGAGGGCAGTTGTGCTGCATCAAATACGACCTCGTGTGTACCTCTCGGTATTTCTGAGTTTACTAGTGATGATACAATCCTTCCTTGGGTGTCTATAATAGTGATATTGATTAAACCTCCTGCAGAGAAATACTTGATAGTGGTACTTGCTCCAAACGGGTTTGGATAGTTTGTAACATATGCATCTCCAGCTCTTTGATTCTTGTCTCTCTGCACAGATGTAGTATCACAACCAGCTTGTAACAAATCCATTTTCTCAAAATTTTGAAGTAAAACATTGTCAGAAGAAGCCTGGTCTAAGCAGAACCAATCTTGCAAAATAGTACTGTATATAGATCTGAAATCAGTCTGCATTTCTAGATTATCTTTTGCGGATACACTTGCCGGTATTGTTGGGTTTACTCCGGTCATCCCAGACTTCACCTT
>DNBZ01000044.1:11920-14092 GCA_003484585.1 Bacteroidota bacterium
GCGTGGTAACCAGTCTCGTTGCTATCTACAGGGTCTACTTGGTTAGCATGGGTATCATATCCTCCTTGCTGTACTATGTATACTCTGGTTTTTAGTCCGCCAGCTATTAGCTGAGCTACTATTTTTAGTTGGTTTGCTAAGCTATTTCCTTCTGGGTATAGCGTAGATAGGTTTGTTGCACTTTCTGCAGCAGCCTTTATTTTTACAGAATACTGATTCGTTTGACGAGCCACAGTTCGCACATAGTCTAGTTCTTTGCCAGCCCAGCCTGCAGGTGCATCTGGATAGTTACCAGTAAGTAGCTGGTAGTAGTTAGTAGGATTAGATATAGCAAAGCCCATATTTACAGATGGCCCTTGGCATACTTGAGATACTACAGAACCTATTTGTATAGCAAGCGGATCTTCCATATCTTCATTTGGAAAACCGTTAGGGTAATTTGGCCATTCTTCTGCCAAGTATCTTCCCATCCATCCACTTTCTAATATTTCATCAGAATCTGCACCTGTCATCCATATATCTGTAGATCTAAAGTGACTATAATTTTGATTTGGGTAACCTACAGATTGTAAAATATGCATTTTGCCTTCATCGTACATATTCTTCATTTTTTCCATAGCAGGATGCAGTCCTGTGCCAGAGATACCGGATAGTGGTAGCACTTTACTTTCTGGAATAATTACATCTGGTCGTGCAGATGTAAGATTGGTGTATTGGTCTAGCGGTATAAGGGTGTTCAAACCATCATTACCTCCATTTAATCTTACCAATACTAATATTTTATCTGTTTGGGTAAATGCTTCTGCTTCAGAACCAAGCAACTTTCCATACGCTCTTACAGGTTGTCCATTTATAGCGAAAGGCAATAAGGACATCGGAGCTACTCTTTTTAAAAAATCTCTTCTTTTCATGGTGTCTATGTTTTATGAAAGCTGGTATTCGCTAAGGTTCATTATATACTTTATAAATGCTGATAGTCTTGTTTTGAGGATGTTTTTCTTGGCATCGTCGCTTGGATTAGCTATGTGATCATTCCAAGCATCTGTCCAGTAACTATCTTTCAACTGTCCAGATAGTAAAATAGATTTCATATAGTCTTTCTGAGCTTGCTCTACATCCAGCGTATGAACTAGTTGCAGTATATCATCTATTAGTAAATTCACATTGCTTGGATTATCAAAATGTTTTGCAAACGCTACATGATCTATTACAACTTTGTGCGTATCTACATTTATCCCTCGAGTAACTAATACATCAGAAATAATACTACGCTTAGGTAAGGTGTCACTATTTATCCAGAGCTCGTGAAACTGAGGTATCTGATAATAAGCTGGCCATCCTGCTACACTAGGCGGATCACCTAATTCCTGCTGCTGTATAGTTGCATAATAGGATATATAGTACCACGCTCGGTATTGATTTACATAATCTGTGGCAGGAGGAAATGGAATATCGAAAGTTCGGGCCATACCGTGCATAAAATCAATTGGATTTTTAATTAGTGCAGCTCTGTTGGCCGTGTCAAAGAAATGTTCACTTTTGAACAATGCCGTGAGCATTGGTTTTATTTCATAGTTATTATTTCTAAAGATATCAGCAAGAGGGGCTATTACATCCGTCTCGGTAGTGTCATCTATATCATAATAAACAAACCACCTATAGAATTTTCTTACCAGGTGTTTGGCAACTTCTTGCTGTGCGAAAATCATGTCTAGCAAGTCATCTACTTCATTAGCCCCATTGGCACCAGATTGTCCTGTTATAGTAGTATCATTATAGAAACTAGAAAAGGTTTTGTCTGTAGTGTCGTGTCTGTTTTCTTGAAAATAGACGGATCCTGTAGTTTTGTTTATTCTCCATCCTGTAAGTACTTTAGCACCTGCTATTACGTCTGCCTCTATATATTGAGAGCCAGGTCCTTTTCCTAATGTAAAAAGCTCTTGCAGCTCTCTTGAGTAGTTTTCGTCTGGTGCAGTATTTGTATTTCGCTCACCATTTAGAAATACCAGCATAGCTGGATCTAAAGTTATACTCTTAGTTAGAGATTTAAAGTTTTTATCACAGTTGTCTCTCAGCAATTTTATATGTGTGTAAGCAAAGTTGGGCCAGTTATATACACGTGCCTGTGTAGAAAAATGATTGTGCCAAAAGAGGACTAACTTTTCTCTAATA
>DNBZ01000088.1 GCA_003484585.1 Bacteroidota bacterium
ATTATCGAACCATGAAAAAATGGTAGTAAGTGCTGTCACTAACTTAAGTAACCTACTGACAATGTGGGGTAAACAAGATTTAATGGGAAGGAAGCTGCTTGTAAAAACACTCTACCCAAAAGGAATAGTAGTGGATCGAGAAAAAACACTTTATCGAACCCAAAATCAAAATGTATTTATTGAGTACATTCAAGATCTGACGGGGGATAAAGGACAAACAAAAAAGCGGAATAGTGAACTAAAATTCAACTATTCCGCTCTGGTAGCGAGAAGCAGAATCGAACTGCCGACCTCAGGGTTATGAATCCTGTGCTCTAACCATCTGAGCTATCTCGCCATTTTGCTTTCTAGCTCTAATTCCGAAAGGGTTCAAATCTAAGATTTGACTTCCTTTCGAGAACTCTCGAAAATCAATAAGAAGTATAACTTCTTTTATTTTCGGAGCTATCTGAGCTATCTCGCCGTAAGCGGCTGCAAAAGTAAATTTTTATTTTTTTCTACAACCATGTAAACTTCAATAATTTTTATCTATTTACAGCTACTTTGTAGGTAGGGTCTTCTATGATATTTACATCGATAAGCTTATCTGCATTAGACAACAACTCTCGGCAATCTGCACTAAGGTGACGAAGATGAACCTTCTTGTCAAGCTTGGCATATCGTTCTGTTAGTTTATTGACTGCTTCTATGGCACTCATATCTGCTATTTTACTTTCTGCAAAGTCTATCACCACTTCTTCTGGATCATTTAAAATGTCAAACTTCTGAGTGAAAACGGTAGTACTCCCAAAGAATAGCGGCCCAAATATCTCATAGTGCTTCACCCCTTCCTCGTCTACGTACTTACGAGCTCTAATACGCTTAGCACTTTCCCAGGCAAACACCAATGCAGAAATAATAACTCCTACTAGTACTGCTAAGGCAAGATTATGCATAAATACAGTAACGAGTATCACTACAAGCATCACGAAGATATCGTGCTTTGGCATCTTATTAAAAACACGTACACTCACCCACTCAAATGTACCAATAGCCACCATAATCATAAGCCCTGTAAGTGCTGCTATAGGCACTTGCTCTATCAAGCTACTGCCAAACATCACAAAAACCAGCAACATTAAAGAGGCAACTATTCCTGATAGTCTTGCTCTGGCCCCATTATTTATATTAATCAAACTCTGTCCTATCATAGCACAACCGCCCATTCCACTAAAAAACCCGGTAACAAAATTTGCCATACCTTGAGCTACTGCTTCTTTATTACCACTTCCACGCGTTTCCGTGATTTCATCCACAAGGTTTAGTGTCAATAGACTTTCTACTAGACCTACAGCAGCTACTATAACAGCATACGGGAGTATTAGAATAAAATTAGCCCAAGTAAAGTCTACAGATGGTATGTGAAATGGCGGAAATCCACCTTTTATAGAAGTAACTCCATTGTCCATTTGCACTAAAATATCTTTAACATTTGGCGTGTCAATATTTAGAAAATAAACCAAACCAAAAACAACTAAAATAGCTGCTAATGAAGATGGTATCACCTTGGTAAGCTTAGGCAGCCCCCAAATAATAAGCATAGCAAGTAGCACTAGTCCTACCATAATAAGCTGCGGTGTCCCTGTCATCCATTCCATCATTCCCGCTGCATTTTTAGTTTTGAAGTAGTTTAGTTGAGACATAAAAATCACAATAGCCAAACCATTTACAAAACCGAACATAACAGGCTGAGGAACCAGTCGTATAAACTTTCCTAGTTTTAAGAAACCTGCAGCCATTTGAATAATACCGGCTAATACTACTGTAGCAAAGATGTACTCTACCCCGTGCGTTTTGGCTAGAGCTACTATCACAATAGCAATAGCACCTGTAGCACCAGATATCATCCCTGGTCTGCCACCAAATATACTGGTAATCAAACCTATAGAAAAAGCTGCGTATAATCCAGTAAGCGGATTTAGACCTGCTAAAAATGCAAATGCAACAGCCTCGGGTACTAAAGCTAACGCTACAGTAATACCAGATAATACTTCTGTGGTGTAGTTAACTTTTTGTCTGAAATCGAATAGATTTAAGTATTTTTTCATTGATTTAATCGCTCGTTTTTACTTAGGAAGGTGCAATAGTAAGAGTCTACTCAGTCTTTATGGTTAACAACCTTGTATTAATTGACCGATTGTTTCGGTTCCACCAAAATCATCTTCTCCTTATCTACCTTTACTAGCCCTGGAGTTGCTCCTTTGGGCTTGCGGATATACTTTCTATCTGTATAGATAACAGCCGCTAGGCTCTCACTCTTTGCTTTGCTATAAAATGCAGCTATGCTTGCCACCTTTTCTATGGTAGATATCGGAATCTCTTTCCTACCTGGGTTTCGAATAATCACATGTGAACCACTTACATCCTTGGCATGAAGCCATAAGTCAAACTTAGTGGTATGACTGCGAAGTAATTCATCATTATCCTTGGCCCCTTTCCCGATTCTAATCTCAAAACCATCAACAACAGTACTTCTATATGGCACACGCACTTGATGCTGACTGTCTTTCATTTCAGATACCTTACGGATTTCTTTTAGACTTTCTAATTCATCAAAAGCGGCTATTTCAATCTCTTTATCTACTACTTTCTGAGTCATTTGATCTAAATGCTTTTGGGCATAATTCCGTTGCTTACTTTCATTTTTACCTTTTTTATAATATCGCTCTGCGTTTGCTTGTGGTGTGAGCGTCTCTTGCAATTTTATAATCACTTCACTTTCTCCATCAAAAGAAATCAATGTAACTTGCTTGGCTCTTTTCTCTATTTGCCACATGTTAGCCATGAGCAGATCTGCTTTTTCCTTGTACGAGCTGGCCCTATTAAGCTCAGCAAGACCTCTTTCTGCAGATTTAAGTTTCTTGTTCAGATTTGATAAATCCTTAGTTAGCTTGCCTTTATGACTGAACTTCGTCTGATTATATACTTGATGGGAGATATACAGTCTAGCGTGCTGATCCAGAGCATCTAGCACATTATCAAACTCCGCTATATTCTGCTCCTCACTTACGTAGTCCAGCGTATATTTTTTTTCTCCTTTATTTAAAAATAACTTTTGGTTTAATACTTTAGACTTGAGTTCTCGCAGCATAAGTGCTTTGTGCTCATTACCTGCATCATTAAAACCTGTATTTTGCAATGACTCTGCCTCTGAGTAAGATAAGAACTTAAGATCTTGCACTGTTTTATTCCCAATCTCAAAAGAATACTCCGGCTCGTCTTCTATTTTAGTAATTTTAGCAGGAAATGACTCTAACCACTCGCCATCTCTATAATGCGTAACTTGTCCAAATCTACCAAACAAATGAAACGTAAGCACTTCACCTTTTTTAAACTTTATTTTGAATATTCGATCATATGGAAAGCACTGTACAGAGTTAACTTTCTTGCCTTTTAGTGTTTTATAAACGGCTAATCTATTCTTTTTTTGAAGCTTCTCTGAGTCTGGAATTTGAAAAAACGCTTGTCCTTGGTAAAAAGAAACCTTTAAGACTATGGGCTCAAAAACGAGATAAATATCACTTATAGAAGTAGAAAATATGTCAATTAAAGTACATCCATCCAATACCTTTTTCAAGTCATTGGCTAATCGTTCTATGAGGAAAGCATTCATACTTTTTTAGACGAATAGAAGCTTAGATTCTAAGAATGTTAACACCTTCCACCTTTCTATCAATTTGACATTTATGCATTAAAATTCTCCAAAAACATCCGTCAAGCACTCACACCCATCTTCTGTGATCACGATGGTGTGCTCAAACTGTGCTGAGAGTTTATTGTCTCTAGTACGAGCTGTCCAGCCGTCCTTTCTATCTATGCTGCATTCCGGAACTCCTTCGTTTATCATAGGCTCTATGGTAAAGACCATTCCAGGCTTCATACGCTTGCCGGTATTTTTTTGACCAACGTGGCTTACTTCTGGTTCTTCATGAAATTTAAGACCAACACCATGCCCACAAAATTGCCATACGACACCGTAGCCCTTTGCCTCAGCAAATAGCTGTATCTCGTACCCTATATTTCCAAAACGATTGCCTGGTCGGCATTGCTTCACTCCTATGGCGAGGCATTCTCGGGTTACATCTATTAGGTTCTGTGCATTTTCAGACACTTCACCTACTGTGTACATTCTGCAGGTATCTCCAAAATATCCATTCAGTATAGTAGTAACGTCTACATTTAAAATATCACCTTCTTTAAGCTCATATTCATTTGGCACTCCATGGCAAATTACATCATTGACACTAGTACACACAGCACCACTAAAAGGAGGCGAACCGTGAGACTTGTAGCCCAGAGTGGCTGATGTAGCTCCGTGATCTGTGATATAATCTAGAGCCTTGTCATTGATATATTTAGTGGTGTTACCCGCTACTACAAACTGCTCTAAATGCTTCAGCACATTAGCTGAAAGTATAGATGCCTTTCGTATCCCCTCTATTTGCTCTTTGGTTTTTATCTTAATTGCCATTTTCTGAATAAAGAAGCAAAGGTATTACTCCAGTATTGAATAACAGAACGATTGAAATCTAAGATTAAATTAAACTGTAAGATTTAGAATTTTATGTAGAACTCTGTATTGGATTTAATCCGATGGCCAAGGAGAGTAAGAAGAAAGCTAAGTAGGCTTCGATACATTTTCTCCTAAGGTCGAAAACACTCAGCTTGACAACCAACTCTAAGACGCATGATTTGTGCATTTTGTCATCTGCCGTGTCCGCCTATGAAGGAAGTTCACCGAGGTACGAGATGAGTATCGAAGGATGAATAAAATCACATTCTCCTATCTTTCAAAAAAGGAAGTTTCTCGCGAGTAGTTTCTATTTCCTTTTTATCTAGTGAGATTTCTATCACTTCTTCCTTTAGCGAATGAGCCAGCTGCTCTCCGCTAGGGGAGTATACCGAGCTATGGCCCGGATAGTAAAATGCTTTCCCATCTTTATCCAATTGCTCTCCTACCCTATTGCACGCTATTACGTAGGCTTGGTTTTCTATTGATCTGGCTTGTAGCAAGGCATCCCAATGTGCTATGCGTGCACTTGGCCAGTTGGCTACGTTTAGCAGTATATCGTACTCAGAATCATTAAAAGAGGTATACGGAAAACGTAAATCATAGCATACCGTCGTACGAATCTTGAAATCTTGGACCACC
>DNBZ01000023.1 GCA_003484585.1 Bacteroidota bacterium
CCTGTAGAGTGGTTAGCCTTTACCGCTACCAAACAAGAACACGATGTACTCCTGCAGTGGAGTACCGCTCAAGAGATGAATACACAGGATTTTGTAGTGCAGCACAGTATAGACGGCGAAGTATTTGCCAACTTAACTACCCCAGCAGCAGCAGGAAACAGCAGTACCATCCAAGAATACAACTACGTGCATACTTCGCCTGTCTTAGGATACAACTACTACCGCATACACCAGCGAGATTTTGATGGAGAGAGCTCCTACAGTGAGGTAAGAAAAGTGAAATTCAGTACCGGTACGGCGGCAAATGATATACAGATACTGGGTAACCCGATACAGATGAATGAACTAGCCCTTATAACGCCTATAGATCAAGATATAGCCTTGTACTCTATGGTAGGTCAGCTATGCTGGGAGAAGCACCTAGCAGCAGGTAGCCATACCGTAGACGTGAGCTTCTTACCCAAGGGAACGTATCTACTACAAACAAAAACAGCCAGCCATAAGGTGATCAAATTATAACTAAAAAGAAACAACAACTAAAATCAATTATACAATGAAAAAAACAATACTCATTCTTACGTTGCTATGTGCAGCGACAATTACTCAAGCACAGGTAGGTATAGGAACTGCTAGTCCAGATAGTTCATCAATACTAGATCTAACCTCTACTAGCAAAGGTCTATTGGCCCCGCGTATGACTACTTCAGAGCGAGATGCCATTACCTCACCTGTCAGAGGCCTACAGATATATAATACAGACAATAGAGCCATAGAAACCTTTACAGGTGCTACAGGCGGATGGTTTACCCTAGGAAGAGGTAAAGGTGCTATTGCCTCCAATACTGCAGTTGGAGTGCAAGCATTACACTCAAACACCTCAGGGAATGGCAACACTGCAGTTGGAGTGGAAGTATTACACTCAAACACCCAAGGGTTTTTAAACACCGCAACTGGTTTTCAAGCCCTTTATTCCAACCTCAGAGGGAATAACAACACCGCAAATGGTTATCGAGCCCTTACAAGCAACATCAATGCGGATCACAACACTGCAACTGGTTTTAACGCCCTTTTTTCCAACACCACAGGCGATGGCAACACCGCAAATGGTTATCGAGCCCTTTATTCCAACACCACAGGGAAATTCAACACCGCAATTGGTTTCTCAGCCCTTCAAAACGCCGCCGCTACAGCAGGAACTTACAACACCGTAATAGGATACCAGGCTGATGTCAGCTCAGGTGGCTTAACCAATGCTACGGCTATAGGGAATGGGGCTACTGTAACTGGATCTAATAAAGTAAGAATAGGTGATGCATCTGTGACTACTATAACAGGGCAAGTAGCTTGGAGTAGCGTAAGTGATGGACGGATCAAAGAAAATGTACAAGAAGCAGTACCTGGTTTATCTTTTATAGCTGAGCTACGACCTGTTACGTATACGCTTAACACCAGAAAACAAGACGTCCTTACTATGCAAGCTATGCCAGATAGTATACAAGAAGAGCGTATGCTATCGGATGATGAGTACCTTGCTTCCTCTAGCATAGTACGTACTGGTTTTATAGCCCAAGAGGTAGAAGCAGCAGCAAAAAAAGTAGGATTTGATTTTGATGGAGTAAGCACTCCTCAAAACGAAACAGATTTATACGGTATACGCTATGCTGAGTTTGTAGTACCTCTAGTAAAGGCTACGCAAGAGCAACAAGCAATTATAACGGAGCTAAAGGCCACTGCAGAGGAGCAACAAGCTACAATAAATGGTCAACAAGCAAAGATAGATCAACAAAAGAGTGACTATCTACTATTGCTAAAGCGTATTGAGGCTTTGGAGAAATAGTAGTATGCTATACTACCGTACACAAAATCTAAAAAAGGATGGCCGAGCAATCGACTATCCTTTTTTTGGATACCGTATTAAACATCAAATTATCGACTACATACAAGACTACAAGGATGCCTACCCAACAAAAAAGCGGAATAGTGAAACTAAATTTAACTATTCCGCTCTGGTAGCGAGAAGCAGAATACCTCCTCCATTTCATTTCGGCGGATAGACCTCGATTATGGACCGCTCTATATCAAAAAGAGGAACTGGCAAAAGCCAAGTCCTCTTTTCAAAGTAGAGTCTATTAGACTCTTATCTAACCTTTGACTAAAGATCTAGTTAAACCAAAGCTGAAATCGTAGACTAATCAAATGAAGTAAACATGCTAATTAAGAGAATCATACAAAAGCGTAGGCTTTCATTCTTTGATCTTGATGTATGAAAGCAATCAATAGCCAACTCTTAACTCAATAAACGTTTAAAAGTTAAAATAAAAACGATATCAATGTATTTGTGAAGCTCTCTGCTCTAGGTATTCTTTTGGCGAATAATTAGTTTGTTTTTTAAATGATCTGAAAAATGGATTGTAAGATGTGAATCCTACATTTTTTGCCAACGCTTCAAATGTTTTTGAAGCTAAAAAGTTATTCTCTATCAAGCTTAATGCGTCCTTGATTCTACGGTAATTTCTATATTCAACAAAAGAGACGTTACAATGGTATTTAAAAATATACGATAAATGGCTGGATGGAATATTTAGATCCTGGGATAAATCAGTTAGTGAGTATTTGGGTTCTCTAAAAGGATTTTCCTTAAAAATAAATTCGTCAATTTCGGCTATGTAAGACTGAGCTTTGGAGACTATAAATTTAGTCAGTTTAGAATCTTGAATATTCGATGTTTCCGGAGCTGTATAATCCCAATGCTCAATTTTTGCACCAATAACGCTGTCAAAACTAGATAATCTGGCCTTTAACTTTGGATATCCAAAAAGAATTTCGGGACTGACTAAAAGTTTTATATAAATCAAAAGCAGAATGATGTTTTTGATTAAGTCCGAAATGAATACAACATCTGTATCTAATCGTTGTAAATCAAAATACATCGACATGACAACTCTAATAGAAGCAGCTGTGATAATAACATAAGCATATGTTACCCACTCTTTTATTAAATAAATATGCTTTTCTGAAAGTGAGCTGTCAGCTTTAAATAGTTTATAAACAAAAAAACTGTTTTTGATAGTATAAATCGAAACAAGAGCAATTGCCAGAGTTAAAAATATTGAATAGAAAATAGCTGAGGGTAATACACTGAATTTATTTTGAAAAAACAGAAGAGCTAAGAGAACCAGAGGGAACCAAAAGTGTACTATCACTTTTGGTTTTATTTTAACTTCATCACGAAGTAGGGATTTGAAATATAAAAAAGAAAGAGGTAAAATTACCAGCGGTAAAGGTTTTAACCAGTTGAGATCTATATCTAAAATGGTTATTTCATAATATCCAGAAAATCCATAGAGTATAGATCTAAAAGAGGCTATAAGGAAGATAATGGCAAGGTAAATGTTTACATACTTATTTGATTTTTGAGAAACAAACATAATAAGGGTTACGAGTAACCCTATAAAACCTACTGCGACAGAAAATACACTTTCAAAAAATAAATCCATTTATACTATTTTATTGCTCAAAGACGGCTGTTTTTGAGTCTTGCCATTTTATGAAAACCCGTTGTCATTTTTACACAAACTTACTAGCCTAGAATTAAATTATTGTCAAAATGTTAAAAAATTTGCCTTTTTAATGAAATCAGCTTTCTGATATTTTTTTTCCGAAGAGTTATATCGTGTTTTGTCCGAAATAAATATAAAATATTTTTTCTTTTTAATGTTAAAACCAGCTACATCCTTTCTAGTCTTGCTATGTAGCATAGCCTGTTTGCAG
>DNBZ01000084.1:0-1014 GCA_003484585.1 Bacteroidota bacterium
CTTCTGTGCTCATATTACTTCTTTTTGCTTACTAAATATGGACGGTAAAGAGTCATATACGCATCTAGCATATCATTAACTCCTACACCTGTTATAGTTGCTCCACTCATTCCATCCACTTTTTGTGGTTCATCGTCATAATTAGTCCCTTCACCTTTCTGAAAATCAGGGGCATCTATGGCGTTATCTGAATAAGCTAGTTTCTTATTTACAAATCTATTTTGTATTTCAGCGTCTGTTATTCTAGCACCAAGTCCTGGAGTTTCACCTTTATGATCAAATACTATCCCTTCGATGGTCTCTGCATCACCGTCTATAGCTATATAAGCCCAAACGTTGTCCCAAAGCCCATTTCCATAAGTAGGTAGCACATATGATTCTACCTCCGTTGGATTATCCTTTTTACCTACCACATATACTGGAAGACTTCTTGTAGTCACATCTTTCTTTTTGTACTCCTTAAAGATAGAAAGCTTTGCTTCGTCAGCATCCACTTTTTCCCCTTTAGAATTAACCATATCAACCTTAACTACTTTATCGTAAAGCTCAGTAATCTGCTGACCTGATAGCCCGTCTAAACTGTTAGCTCCTAAACCAGCCTTTAAGATAAATTTTTGCTTCTCTACTAGTACAGCAGCCTTTTGTCTATCTTTTAATCCCTCAGATACAAATGCGAGTAATGTACCGCATACTAGGGTTAGTATAATTGCATATCCGAAGATATACCCGTTTGAATTTCTATTAAGCTTTGACACGTTTTAATCTCATTTTAATGTTAGACTGAACTACGCTATAATCTATTAATGGTGCGAATACATTCATAAGAAGTATCGCCATCATTATACCTTCTGGATATCCAGGATTGAATACCCTAATAAGTACGGTTAATAAACCTATGAAGAATCCATAAATCCACTTACCTCGTTCTGTTTGTGCTGCAGATACTGGATCTGTAGTCATAAATACTGTACCAAACATAAAACCACCTATGATTAAATGGTAGTGAGCTGGCAT
>DNBZ01000084.1:1106-2843 GCA_003484585.1 Bacteroidota bacterium
AGCCCCTATAAGTATGGCCACAACAGAAGTTTCTGCTATAGAACCTGGGATAGTACCTAAGATACTGTCCATTGCATTGGTACCCCAAGATAATAAAGAGTCGCTCCAAGGAGTGCCATTTGCACTTGCCACACCTACATTACCCAATGTAGTAGCTCCAGAGTATCCGTCTACAGTAGCTATACCATCTGCTATAGGAACCCAGCATTCGTCACCACTCATTTCGGGTGTGTAGCCTATGTATAAAAACATACGAGCAGTAAGTGCAGGATTTAGTAAGTTCATTCCGGTGCCACCAAACACCTCTTTACCTATTATTACAGCAAAAGCTGTAGCCAAACCTACCATCCACAATGGGATATCTGCAGGCATAACCATAGGTATAAGTAATCCTGTAACAAGGAAACCTTCATTTACAGGATGACCTTTAAATTGTGCGAAAGCCATCTCAATTCCTAGACCAACACCATAAGAAACTACGATGATTGGTAAGGTCTGAAGCAATCCATACCAGAAATTCTCTAATAATGAAGCCTCTAGTCCAGTGGCTCTATGAAACTGAAATCCTAAATTCCACATCCCAAATAGCAAAGCAGGAAGTAAAGCTATAACCACCAAGAACATGGTACGTTTTAGGTCTATTCCGTCTCTTATATGACCACCACTTTTGGTAGTGTGATTAGGTACGAATAAGAAAGTCTCCATTGCATCGAAAGTCGAATGCAAGAAACTTAACTTACCTCCTTCCGAAAAGGTAGGTTTTAATTTATCAACTTGATCTCTTAAAAATTTCATATTAAGATTCTTCTGCCATTAGTTCTAATCCTTCTGAAAGCACTCTTTGTACGTCAATTTTAGAGGTACATACAAACTCACACAGAGCCATATCTTCTTCTATCACTTCGTATATACCTAGATTTTCCATTAGTTCTAGGTCCTTAGCCATTACAGATTTTATGAGCTGCTGCGGCATTATATTCATTGGCATTACTTTCTCGTACTGTCCTGTAACCACATATGCTCTATGCTCGCCATGTGGATTAGTATTTACCTTAAATGTCTTTTTAAAGAACTTAAACAAAGGAAAAGTGGAACTTAAAGTAGGTCTAGGATAAGATGGGAATAACCAACCTAGCATCTCAAAGTGATCTCCTTCTGGTATTACACTAATCTGATTATCATAATAACCAAGATATCCATCTTGAGCTATTTTGGTACCTGTAAGTACGTTTCCGCTTATTACTCTTACATTATCATTAGATACATTATCCATTAGTAATTCTGAAACAGAAGCACCTAAACGAGTAGCATAGTAAGCTGGCTTTCTTATTTCAGAACCTGCTACTACTATTGTTTGCTCTAGATCAAGATTACCTGTTTCGAAGAATTTACCAATAAAAGCAACATGCTGTGGTTTAATGGTCCAAACTACATCGCCTTTATTTATTGGATCTATTTTATTGATTTGCACACCAACTAAACCACTAGGATGAGGACCACTAAATATAGTTTTCTCTACTCCTTCCAGTGAATTATAGATACTGCTATCTTTAGTTGCGTGGACATTTAAATGCACTTTACCCTCTGTGAGTTTCTTTAGAATTTAAAAACCTGTTTTAAGATTGGCTTCTTGTCCTTTTAAACTTATGCTTAGATCCGCTGCCAGTGGAGCAGAATCAAAACCAGAAACATGAATAGCCTTAGGAGCAATAGATGGATCTGCTAGCAAACCATAAG
>DNBZ01000123.1 GCA_003484585.1 Bacteroidota bacterium
TGAGGTAAAGCCACAAGTAGATGTGTATAATATAGATGGTAACGAAATCATTCTTCTTGCTGAAGGTAGATTAGTAAATCTTGGTTGTGCTACTGGTCATCCATCATTTGTGATGAGTAACTCATTCACTAACCAAACTTTAGCTCAGTTAGAGTTATGGCAAAACACTGATAATTACAAGAATGAAGTATATGTATTGCCTAAGCATCTAGATGAGAAGGTAGCTGCACTTCACCTTGCTAAAATAGGTGTAGAACTAGAAGAGTTAAGTCAAGATCAAGCAGACTACATAGGTGTAGGCATGAATGGTCCATACAAAAGCGACGCATACAGATATTAATTCGTTCTACGAATAAATATCAAATATTTAAATCCCAATTGCCTCTGGCAGTTGGGATTTTTTTGTATGGATAGTCCATTTGTATAAAACATCCAGAAAGGATGTCCTATTTATAAGCATAGATACTAAGTTTAGTATTCGATCCTGACGGGGTGGCATTCCAATAAATGAGTTCTGCGTGTTATAATGATAAGACCCTCGTGTGTCTTGCTTGCAGGATTTTTAGTTACTTTACCCTACGTACTCCGACACTCCCCTTGCAACTATAAACAGCATCCGCGTTTTCAATATCTTTCATTGTGAGATTCTTCTCGGTAATAGCAAAGCCATAGTTGCGAAGTAAAAACCGCTGTGTGGCTCCGTTTATCCCTCCACTGTTTAGGCTTGGGATAAAAAAGTCTTCCCCTTTTTGAATAAGAATATTGCTGATAAGCTCTTCACAAATGTGGCCTTCTGTGTTTTGTATGAGTAGGTAGTCTAGTCGTTGTTCCTCTTTATATTTTGCTGCAAGTACATAGTAGATGCTGCTCAGACTTTTTACGGTCATCCAAGGTGCTATGGGTTTTGGTTCTGGATATATCGCTAGTTTACCTATGTCTATAGGTGCTTTCTTAAGGTCAGCCTCTAAGTCTAGTGAAGTGGGTAAGAAGAAAGGTTGGCTATATTCTGTAAATGAATGATCGAATGCTACCTCATTAGATAGTGGTAAATACTTACCTGCTCCGTCTCTAAAGAAATTGATTCTTACTATTCCATCGTTCTTATAGGATAGAGCTATACTTCTGAGAAATTCCTCATCTACTAAAAAGATAGGCTCAAGTTGATAGATATCGAAAGCGTCGTTTATACGGTTTTCATGAGTTTGTATTAGTGGTGTAGTACCATTGATGACCCGTATAGTCTCAAAAAATCCGTCTCCGTATAAAAAGCCTCTGTTCATTTTATTATGCGAATAACATTCCTGCGATAGTAGCCGTCATCAAGCAGGCAAGTGTGCCACCTAATAATGCTCGCATACCTAGTCTAGCGAGTGTGCTACGTTGGTTTGGAGCTATGGAGCTGATACCCCCTATTTGTATACCGATAGATGCAAAGTTGGAGAATCCACATAAGGCATAAGTTAGAATAATTATGGAGCGGTTTTGTAGATGAGCTCCACCTACACCTGCGATCATATCTTTTAATGAGAGGTAAGCAATAAACTCAT
The DNA here is from genome assembly GCA_003484585.1 of Bacteroidota bacterium. Lineage (GTDB taxonomy): Bacteria > Bacteroidota > Bacteroidia > NS11-12g > UBA9320 > UBA9320. The sequence goes on from DNBZ01000123.1 coordinate 1,548, forward strand.
TTACAACAGTCTTTTTACCTAGGAGTTGGCCGCTTAGAATAATGTCTTGACTTTCTATACCAATGACCCAAGCCAACGGTGCGAAAATGTAGCCTAATATCATTTCTAAGGTAAGACCTTCGTATATCGTGTTTCTTGCTATTAGAGTATTGAGTGAATCGAACTGCCACCAAGTTCCTATGCCATCAAATGAACCAACTACATTGAGCAGCAAGTAATTGAACATAGCAATGAAGGCTAGAAATACTAAAATCATTCCTGCAACATTTACTGCGAGCTTAATGCCGTCTGTTGTTCCATTGGCTATTGCTTCTAGTGGGCCGTTGCCCATCTGGTCCTTGTTTAAGTTTAAGTTAGTGTCTACTTTTTCTGTTTCCGGGAATATTATTTTGGCACATACTATAGCAGCTGGAGCCGAAAGGATAGATGCTGTGAGGAGGTGCTTGGCAAACTCTTGCTGAGAAGCAAGGTCGTCACCACCTAAGAAACCAATAAATGCCGCGAATACACCCCCAGCTATAGTGGCCATGCCGCCCGTCATAAGACATAGTATCTCAGATTTGCTCATTTGTGAGATATATGGCTTCACTACCAATGGAGCTTCGGTCTGTCCTACGAAGATGTTAGCGGCTGCAGCTAAACTCTCTGCACCGGATAGACGCATTGTTTTACTGAGTATCCATGCAAAACCATAAACTACCTTTTGTAGTATGCCTAAATAGTAGAGGAGTGAGGTAAGAGCAGAGAAGAAAACAACGGTAGGTAATACTTTGAATGCAAAGATGTAGCCTATGGTTTGGGCGATATCAGGATTGCTTGTCACCAAATTACCAAAAAGGAACTCTGCACCTATATCTGTAAAGGCAAGTAGTTGAGTGAAAAAACTTGCGAATACGCCAAAGATAGCAGCAAATTGAGGTACTTTAAATACCAATAGACCAAGGATAAGTTGCATTGCGACTCCCGTGCCTACTAGCTTCCAATCTATTTTTCTCTTGTGTTTGCTAAATATAAAAGCTATTCCTATCAGAACGATTAAGCCGAATAGGCCTCTAATTATCTCCATCTATAGTTATTAAGGCCGTAAATATAAGATTATCTAATAACTGGAGGGGTTTGATTCTATGTTGGGAATACTATTAAAATGAGAGTGTATTCCTATTTTTAGTAACCAATCTATACTATACCGTTATATATGCTAAATGCTCCCTTCTCTTATCTTTGTGCCACTTATAAAAAAGTATGCAAGATCAAACGCCATATACTCCTATTAATAAAGTAAGAATAGTAACTGCCGCATCTCTTTTTGATGGGCACGATGCTGCCATCAATGTGATGCGTCGTATCATACAAGCTACTGGCTGCGAAGTGATACACCTAGGGCACGATAGAAGTGCAGAGGAAGTAGTGAATACGGCTATTCAAGAAGATGCGAATGCTATTGCTATGACCAGTTATCAAGGCGGGCACAATGAGTATTTTAAGTATATGCGTGACTTGCTTAATGAAAAAGGAGCAGGCCACATCAAACTTTTCGGTGGAGGAGGAGGTACTATCCTTCCTTCTGAAATAGCAGACTTGCAAGCATACGGAGTTACCAAGATCTATCATCCAGATGATGGTAGAGCTATGGGACTGCAAGGAATGATAAATGACTTGGTGAAAACCTCTGATTTTCCTACAGGTAAAAATCTAAATGGGGAAGTAGAGTCCTTTCGCAAAATGAACAAAATGTCGATAGCGAGAGTAATCTCTGCTGCCGAAAACTTTCCTGAAGAAAATAAAGACCTTTTAGCAGGAATAGTAGTAGAAGCCAAGGAGATTAAAACTCCTGTACTGGGGATCACAGGTACGGGTGGAGCTGGTAAGAGTAGTTTGGTAGATGAATTGGTACGAAGGTTCTTGGTTGATTTCCCAGAGAAAAATATTGCTATCATATCTGTAGACCCGTCTAAGAGGAAAACAGGTGGAGCTCTACTGGGTGATAGAATCCGAATGAATAGTATCCGCAACGATAGAGTGTATATGCGTTCGCTTGCTACTCGTCAGGCTAACTTGGCGTTATCTAAGCACATAGACGTAGCTAAGGATATTCTGAAAGTAGCAGGTTATGATCTCATCATTCTTGAAACTTCTGGTATAGGGCAGAGTGATACTGAAATTACCGATCATAGTGATGCCAGTCTGTATGTGATGACACCAGAATACGGTGCAGCAACTCAGTTAGAGAAAATTGATATGCTCGACTTTGCCGATGTTATAGCTCGTAATAAGTTTGACAAACGCGGAGCTTTAGATGCTGTGCGGGACGTAAAAAAGCAGTTTCAACGTAATCACGTCCTATTCGATAAAGATCCAGACGATATGCCGGTGTACGGTACTATAGCTAGTCAATTCAATGATCCTGGAGTGAATTCACTGTATGCTAAGCTAATAGAAACTATCAATGAAAAAACAGGTGCTGGTTTCAAATCTCAACTTGTAGCTGCGAATGAAATGTCTGAGAAGATATTTATTATTCCACCTAAAAGAGTACGTTACCTCTCTGAGATAGCCGATAGCAACAGAGGATATGACAAATGGGCAAAAGAGCAATCAGGTATCGCACAAAAACTGTACGGTATCAGTAAGACGATTACGACTATACAAGAAGCAGAGATCTCTGATTCCGATAGACTCATAAAAGACCTAGAGGAAACATACGCTAAAGTAGCTTTAGACTTTGATCCGAAGCTACAGATAGTAATAGACGAGTGGGATAGCGTGAAAGAATCATATGCCAATGATATCTATACCTACCTTGTACGAAACAAAGAAATTAAAGTAGAGACGAAAACAATCTCACTTTCTCATCAAAAAATAAGCAAAGTATCCTTACCGAAGTATGAAGCTTGGGGAGATGTACTGCAGTGGAATCTGCAAGAAAATGTACCGGGTAAGTTCCCGTTTACAGCGGGTATCTACCCGTTCAAGCGTCAGGGTGAAGATCCTACTAGAATGTTTGCAGGAGAGGGAGGACCAGAGCGTACCAATAAGCGTTTTCACTACCTCAGTAGCGATATGCCAGCTAAGCGATTGTCTACGGCATTTGACTCGGTAACGCTCTATGGTAATGATCCAGATAGCCGACCAGATATCTATGGAAAAATAGGAAATGCAGGTGTAAGTATCTGCTGCCTAGACGATGCCAAGAAACTATACTCAGGATTTAACCTGGCTCACGCTATGACCTCTGTGAGTATGACCATCAATGGTCCTGCACCTATGCTACTCGGTTTTTTCATGAATGCGGCTATAGACCAGCAGTGTGAACTTTACATCAAAGAGAAAGGACTAGAAGCTGAAGTACAGAGTAAGATAGATGCCTACTTCAAAGAAAAAGGAAGCGAACAACCTACATACGATGGGGATTTACCAGCAGGAAATGACGGTCTAGGACTCATGCTCCTAGGACTCACAGGAGATAAAGTGCTGCCTGCAGCTGTATACGCAGAGATAAAAGCACATACGCTATCGCAAGTGCGTGGCACGGTGCAAGCAGATATCCTAAAAGAAGATCAAGCACAGAATACGTGTATCTTCTCTACCGAGTTTGCTCTTAGATTAATGGGTGATGTGCAGCAGTACTTTACCGATAATGGAGTGAGAAATTTCTACTCGGTATCTATCAGTGGATATCACATAGCAGAAGCAGGTGCTAATCCGATTACACAACTAGCATTTACACTGGCCAATGGATTCACGTATGTAGAATACTATCTCAGCCGTGGGATGGATATCAATGCTTTTGGGCCGAATTTATCGTTCTTCTTTAGTAATGGTATAGACCCTGAGTATGCGGTAATAGGTAGAGTAGCTCGTAAGATATGGGCCAAGGCAATGAAGCTAAAATATGGAGCCAATGAGCGTAGCCAAATGCTCAAATACCACATCCAAACCAGTGGTAGAAGCTTGCACGCACAGGAGATAGATTTCAATGATATACGTACTACGCTACAAGCACTGTACGCTATCTATGATAACTGTAACTCGCTGCATACCAATGCGTATGACGAGGCTATAACGACACCTACAGAAGAAAGTGTACGTAGAGCAGTAGCGATACAACTTATCATAAACAAAGAGCTGGGACTAGCAAAAAATGAAAACCCAATGCAGGGATCGTTTATCACCGAGGAACTCACCGAACTAGTAGAAGAAGCGGTAATGACCGAGTTTGATAAAATCACCGAAAGAGGAGGTGTATTAGGAGCTATGGAGACGATGTACCAACGCTCTAAGATACAAGAAGAAAGCTTGTACTACGAAACCTTGAAGCACAATGGAGATTTCCCTATCATAGGAGTAAATACGTTCCTAAGCAGCAAAGGTTCGCCTACGGTATTACCTAAAGAAGTAATCCGTGCTACAGAAGACGAAAAGCAATTTCAAATCAATACACTACAGAGCCTAAACAAACGCTACGATACAGAAGCCAAGCAGATACTTTCTGAGATACAGCAAGTAGCCTTGCAAAATGGCAATGTCTTCGAAGCCTTGATGGAAGCCAGTAAGGTATGCTCACTCGGGCAGATTACGAATGCACTCTTCGAAGTAGGGGGGCAATACCGTAGAAACATGTAATAATGATTAGAGTTCTATATAGTGGGAGCTGTGTCCACCGAATCCGCCGCTATAGAAATTATAGCAGCTATATGTGCTATTGTGGTTATTACTAAATATTCAGAACTAGAACAGGCTATTGCCTATCAGCTTCGCACTGATGATATGCCAGAATTAGGAGAAGATACTCTGTAATTCCCCTATAAATAAATGTATTACCTCAGGTCGTATTACTATTAAAGTAGCCATTCCTCCTATAGCTCCCCAGAGATGAGCATCGTGATTTATGTTGTCCTTGCTCGTTTTAGACATTCTGTACGTGTAAAATAAATACAGCACACCAAAGAGTAGCATATTCATTGGGATAATACCGAATAAAAGAAGCTCCTCGTTTGGGAAGAGTAGAATAGTGGCAAATAATAAGCCTGATACACCACCAGATGCCCCAACAGAGTTATAACCTGGGTTATCTTTTTCTTTTATAAATGTAGGGATGTGAGCTATAATGACCGTAAGTACGAAGAAACCTAGATAGACAAGGCCTCCTAGATTGCCAAACCAAGTAGGTGCAGAAAATACACTTTCTAATAATTCACCAAAACTATATAGCACATAAAGGTTTACTCCAAGATGCATAAAGTCACCGTGAACCCACGCACTAGTCAAAAATCGATACCATTGATTGCTTCTTAAAGTTTGATAGGGATTAAAAAGTAACTTGTCAAATAAGAACTTTTTAGTGAGGCA
>DNBZ01000174.1 GCA_003484585.1 Bacteroidota bacterium
ACCTTGTATATTTATCACCTACGGGCCGTACAAAAGACTTACTCTGAGCATTAACCTTTATATATGTATATGCTTTTTGGCCAGCTTGCAGATCTATGATAACCTTAGGTTCTTCCCATTTAGGTAAAAGGTCGTCTATGCTGGTACCTTCTAATCGGTCTAGCGTTTTTGATCTGCTGGCACAAGCAGCGAGTATTAGGACGAGTAATAGACAGATTTTTTGCACAACTATTTTCTCATATCACGGTAGTGCAAAATAGTGTATTGATAAAACTAAGTATGATACCAAAACCTATGATGATGTAGAAGATGTGAAAATCTTGCCACCATCTGTCTTTGGTGCAAAATCTCCAAAGCCGACAGTAGTAAGAGTAACCACTGAGAAGTAGATAGAATCTACCCACGACCAATTTTCTAAGTAGTGATAGGTCATGCTGCCTCCTAGTATAACTAAAAGAGTAGTGAAAAGTAACTCTCGATACTCTTTATCTCGTAGGAATGATAATATGGTTCTAAACACAAACATGGGTTGCCGGACTTATTCTATTACTTAGTTATTTTGTTTTTAAAATTTGACTTAATGCATTCTATCCCCACGAATCTCGAGTGTTTTTACCATCTCAGCTTCAAAAGCTACGTACTCTGCCCATCTGTTTAGGACATAGTCTTCGTCAGCATATTTTTTAGCTAAGGTTATAAATGCTTTATAATGACCTGCTTCACTCACCATAAACTCGTGATAAAATTTTTGCAATTCAGGCTCCGTGATGTGGATGCTAAGCAATCTAAACCGCTCACAGCTACGTGCCTCTATCATAGCAAAGGCAAGTAAATATTCTACTAACTGCTTATTAATGTGATCTCCACCACGTATAAAAGAGTTAAGTTTATTTACGTATTCATCCTTACGTTGTGCACCTAGCTCATAACCTCTTTTTTTAAGCTCTTTTAGCACCTTGCGAAAGTGTCCCCACTCTTCGGCCACTATGGGAGCTACTATGTCCACTACATCCGTAAAGTCACTAAATTTACTGATCATACTGATACCATGAGTAGTGGCTTTCTGCTCGCACCAGGCGTGGTCCGTTAGTATATATTCTATACTAGTCTCGGCTATGTTTACCCATCTCGGGTCTGTAGCCATTTCTAGCCCTAGTGTGGTTTTAGCAGTTGGTGAAGCCATAAGGCAAAGGTAAGGTCTTAGATACAATTCTGATGAACTCCTTGCTATCGTTCTCAGAATTACTCAGACGGAGATCAGTAAACGGATAAGCCGTATTGTATTTTGATGAATTTATCGCCTCGAGTGGCGATGCTTTTGCATCGTTGTACCGAGTGTATTCTTGATTAAATTGTGTGTCAATTCGAGTGGCGATGCTTTTGCATCGTTGTACCGGGTGTATTCTTGATTAAATTGTGTGTCAATTCGAGTGGCGATGCTTTTGCATCGTTGTACCGAGAATCAAAATAACAACAACACCCCAACAAAAATTAGAAATCCCAATAGAAATAGGACAAGCGTATAGGGCAATATATCTTTTGCCTTGAGTCCTGTAATGCTCAGAAGTGGTAACGCCCAAAAGGGTTGCAGCATATTGGTGAGTTGATCTCCATAGGCAAGAGCAAGTATCATTTTGGGTAGAGGCACACCAAGTTTGGTAGCAGCTTCTAGGATAATCGGACCTTGTATAGCCCATTGTCCGCCACCGCTAGGAACAAAGATATTGACTAATCCAGCACTAAAGAAAGTAAAGAGTGGGAGAGTAGTAGTGTTGGATACTTCTATAAACCAATTGGAAACTAGCTCTATAAGTCCTCCACTCTGCATTAGAGCAAGTATGCCGAAGTAGAGCGGAAACTGTATGAGAATACCAGAGCTTCCGGTGATTGCATCTTCTACTGCACTTAGAAACGATGTGAAGCTGGAATGTAATAGGAGACATAGAGCCAATAAGCTGAAATTTATATAGTTAGGCGTGATGAATCCTAAAGACGGGCCCTCATAACTTAGGGCTAAAAACGCAGCAAATGCAACAAGAAGAATGCCAATTGTTTTACTGAAAATTTGACTTTGATCTATCCTTTCAGCTCCTTCTAAGTTTTTGTTTTCTGGGGTATTGATAAAGGCCGTTTTGATTTCAGGAATTTGAGATTTTACTCTTGTACCCAAGTAATAGAAAGTAAGTGGAATGAGAACGAGCAGCAACAGAAATGCACTTATGTTCATACTACTAAATACTGTATCTCCATAGTATATAGCTTCTGGCAAAGAGGCATTTTTACTGATAACCTGCAGATGACCAGATTCGGCTACTTTGGTAAGGGCACTACCTGATAGACCTCCGTGCCAAACCATAAGACCTACATATCCTGCAGCTCCTATGAGAGGATAATTGAGTGGTAGTTGTTTTCTGGTGAAGCTCTCTCCAAGCTTACGAGCTAGGATAGCACCAAAAATGAGACCTAAACCCCAATTAATAAATGCAACTATAATAGTAGCAAAAGTGACTATAGCAGCTGCTTTCGCTGTAGTAGTAATAGGTTTCACCAACCAAGAAATTAGCTTATCAAAAAAGCTACTGAGTGCTAATGTGTGTCCCAAAACTAGCATCAGCATCATTTGAAATGCGAAAGCCAAAAGAGAACTACTCCACAAACCTTCTTGCCAATCAAACAATAGAATAGCAGGAGACTTATCTGAAATGAATAAGGTTAGAATTAAGGTGAATAGAGTTAGTAAAATTGCGATACTAAAAGGCGAAGGTAGAATCCTCCTAAACCACTCTGCATATTTTTGAGTAAAACTCATAGGTAGGTCACTAGCTCTTCTAAGTACCGTTGGTCTGTCTCATCAAACGCATTTAATTCTGTGCTGTCTACATCTAGAACAGCATACACGCTATTTCCTCTGATACATGGAACTACTATCTCTGAATTACTAAGGGCACTGCATGCTATGTGTCCAGGATGCTGGTGGACATCGTCTACTATTTGTGTCTGCTTTGTTTGCCAAGCAGCACCGCACACTCCCTTGCCAAAATTAATACTAGTACATGCTATAGGGCCCTGAAACGGCCCTAAAATAAGCTTATCTGCTTGGACTCTATAAAAACCTATCCAATGATTAGGAAAGTGTTCCATTATTAGTCTTGAGATATTAGCCATATTAGCTATATCGTCTACGTCTTTGTATATCAATACTTTAGCCGCAATTAGTAATGTTTTGTATTTATTTTCCTTGTTCAAAATTACGGTAATATTACTTCGATAATATACATTATGGACGTGTATGGCTTTAATTTTGTATTACTAAATACTCAATGAAAATATATCATCTAAAAATTATTCTAACAGTTATTGCTATCAACACTGTTCTTTTAATCTTGTTCATATTCTGTTTTAAATAGTATGTGCTAGATCAATCGATTTAGATGGATTTGCTGTCTTTCGATTGATACTTTTTTATAGTTTCTTTTTAAGTACTATAAAACCCCACTTGGCTAAATCGCCAGTTTCATCTTCATATCTATCTGTGAAAACGATATTATAACCAATTGTAGGATCTAAATCAGCTTCTTTTATAGATGCAGTAGAGCCATTTAGCTTAATCATAAATCGATATGCTGCTTTATCGCCTCTATCTATAGTGATTATATCATCGGTAGTGAAACTTGGATTGAATTCTATTTTACTATCTACAGCTAGTGCTTTATTAGCTTTTAGTTCATTCATTATTTTATAAAATTCAAAGAATTGATTTGCCTCTGGTGAGTCCCAATCTATCTGGTCTTTACCAAAGAAACTGAGTCTATGTTTTAAACCTACTTCTTGTCCATTATAGATAAGAGGTAACCCACGCAAGGAGTAGCTGAGTACTGCCATTGCTTTCCATGATTCGCCTAGACGCTCATCTATAGTACCATTCCAGCTATTCTCGTCATGGTTGGTTATCATATTCATAGGGAATGCTTTTGTTCCGTTTATGCTATCTTTTTCAGTCATCACACGAATAATCTCACTTGTATTTACTTCGCCTTTGTATAATTTATTGAATACGTGATGCATCTCCCATCCATAGTAAGCATCAAAAGCAGACTCAAACTGATCTGGTTTATGCGTTTCACTCTCGGCTAGCATAAACATTGGCTTTACTTTATCTAAGACAACTCTAGCTTCATTCCAAAAGTCAGTAGGTACTTCCATAGCCACATCACAGCGGAACCCATCGAGATCACATTCCTCTACCCAAAACTGCATACTCTTTATCATTTCAGCACGCATATCTTTATTATCATAATTTAGGTCTGCCACATCTGTCCAGCCCCAGCTTATACCATCATCTCCTATAGGGTCAGTGATTTTACCAGTACTGTCGTGTGTATACCATTCTGGGTGCTCGGTTACCCAAGTATTATCCCAAGCGGTATGGTTGCCTACCCAGTCAAGTATTACATACATTTCCATATCATGGCATTTTTTTATGATACGCTTAAAATCTGCTACTGTTCCATATCTTGGATTTACAGCGGTGTAATCTGAGATAGAATATGGGCTACCCCAGTATTTATCGTAATCTGGAGTTGCAAGGTCTTGAACAAAAGTATCGCCCACAGCTTTTCTATTGAGCTTGCCTATAGGTTGTATGGGCATAAACCAAAGTACATCTACTCCAAGTTCTTTTAACTTGGGGAGTCGCTCTTCGAATGCAGCAAGTGAGCCATCTTCGGTGTATTGCCTTACGTTCACTTCATAGATTGTGGCATTTTTGATCCACTCAGAAGGTAGTTTTGTAACGGTCTCTTCTTTTTTTTCTTGTGTGCCGCAAGCCATTAGGGTAGTGGCCAATAATATATATATGTACTTTTTCATGATGTATTTGTTAGTTTGTATGTTGCTAATAGTGATATGAATAGTGAGCTAAGAGTGATGAAACCCAAAGATTCCGTAACATCGGAAAGTGTGTTCCCTAGGAATATTTCAGATGTGAAAGTTATAATAAATAATGGAATATAAAGTAGCCATTTGTTGGAGGTGCTTTTTAGCTTATTATATAGTAAGATCACTATAGGTGCAATAAATACGAAGTAGCATTTCCAAGCAAGCGGTGAAAAAACAGGAATAAAAGAGAGTACTATGAGCCACTGGATGGCAAGTACTTGTACTTGTTCTTGATCTCTATTTTTATAAAATATGTAGGATACCCATAATCCAATAGACCCAATAACGCTAAGAGTGAGTATTTTAGTTTGGCTAATAGTAAGACTAGCCATATTGAAATACCATCCATCAAATCGTGACGTATCCGAAAATAAGCCACAAAAGAAACTCCATAGTGATTGGTTATAGTGAATGCATTGTAGTCCGTCTGCTACCTGCTTAGTATACCACTGCTGATATAACGCAGTGCTGCCGTCTCCAAAGTAAAATAGAACAGCTACATGAGTAAGACCTAAACCAATTATCGTCCATAGTGTAGTGCGAAATTCTCTTTTAAAAAGAAGAAATGGTATTAAAATAATAGGATAAACCTTAGTGCTAATAACCAATGCTAAAAGTATTCCGGCCCAAAAATGTTTTTGTTTTAGTGTTAAGATTAAAGATAGAATGCAAACTGCAAGAATGCTCACATTCACTTGAAGATTACTGATTTTCTCTATGAAAATACGGAGCGTCAGCAGAAACGGAAGTAGGAAAAGAGGATTAGTAAGTGATATCTCATTCTTGTTTTGGGTACTCAGCCTAAAGACAAGTTCTTTAGTTATAAAAAATGAAATAGTCCATTTGAAAATGAGCCAATAAGTGGCAAGCATACTTAGAAGCCATACTAGTCTAATCCCAACAAAACTTACCTCATTGAGCCAATGAAGTGGTATGGAGGCTATGCTCATAAAGGGAGGCCAAGTATTACGGTGTGCTGAGTAGATGTAGTCTCCTTGCCACGCGAGTTTGCCAGCTTCTATGTATCTACCCAAATCTCCTTCTCGCTGTATGTCTCGCAGTATCTCTAAGCATAAGAATACTCCACAAGCGATAATAACTAACGCTAGTAACTGCTTGCTATATGTTTTGAAGAATGCGATGATACTATTAGTTAAGAGATGATTAGTTCGTTGAAATACTATACGTCCAGTTTTCTTTATTTAATGTTATAGTCACTTGATTATCAAAGTATCTACGAGTATATTTTAGTTTAGTGGTGGTATTCTCTTCTATAGTAAAATCACCATAGACTAAAGCTAAGTTTTTAGTTCTCACTTGTATGAGTGATCCTATCTCTTTTTGCAGAGCAGCTTCTTGTTTCTTCAAATTCTCAAAACGCATCATTCTTCTATTATCAGGATCGCCTGCACCGGCCATACCTATTTCATCACCGTAGTATATGATTGGTATTCCTGGTATGGTAAGATTAAAAGCATTGAACATGGCCATTTTACGATAAGCCAAAGAGTCTTGTACTTCTATAGTCTGTTTCCATCCTATGCGTTTGTACTCCATCCATGGTGTATCAAAACTAAGCGTGCCATCAGCATAGCTCATAAATCGAGGTTTGTCTTGATTTCCGGTGATATT
>DNBZ01000261.1 GCA_003484585.1 Bacteroidota bacterium
TTGAAAGCTGTTGGTGAGACGGTTTTTCAGGTGGTGATGGAGTTATAAAAGCACATTCATCAACTTACTCATTCCCCTCTCTTTATTAAGCCCTTTGATATACCAAGCTGCAGTAGCTTGATGCGTTCCAGGTGATGCTCTAGAAATGTTAGAGAAATCATCATCATACGAATACCCTACCGAAAACTTGTCGAACTGAATACCCAAAGCAACGGAGAAGAAGTCTGAATCGAGAAAACTACCAAACCTTTGATGATAGCCTATACCCAGTTTTACAAATTTATATTGACTATATACCTGTGTTTCTATGATGGAATATTTTCCGTCTTGCTGATAAGTTGCTAGCCCTGCTAGGTTAAACTGGTTCAATTCTTTTATGTAGGCTAAGTTGCCTACGAATCGCATAGGCTGAATGCTGGTATTGCTAAAAAAAGAGATGTCTGGCTCGTTGAGCTGCTGTATTGCTATGCCTAATAAGAAACCCTTGTAATATGCCGCAGCACCTATATCTAGTGTCGCATATTTTGTTGATTTATTTTCAAATGGTTCTGCATTAGGGTTCGTAAAACCGCTATCTGGGCTTATTTGATCTTCGAAACGAAGCCCTTCATAATCCATATGTTTTTCCCCGTAACCAACATTTAGTCCGTACCTTGTTTCTACAGCACCAAATTTATGTCTGTAGTTAATATTTGCCTTTAAGGCATCGCTTCTTGTGCTTCCTACACTTTCACTTTTCACCTCTAACCCAAACCCCAACCCGTTTTTCAGATTGTAGTTGGTAAGCAAGGAAGATGTAATAGGATTGAGTGGAAGAGTGGGCCACTGATTTCTATAGTTTAGCTGCACACCAAAGTCGCTTTGTGCACCTACCAATGCAGGATTAAAGTGATTAATGTTGCCTGTTTTTTGGGTGAAATGCGGATCTTGAGCCATAGAGAAAGCTGTAATACCAACGAGAAGAAAAAAGAGAGTACATTTTTTCATATACTCAAATATACTCAAAAAGGATTATCCTCTATAGATTATAAATGCGGTGTATGCTATGTAACAGGCTAAAAAGAAGAGGCCTGTTGGCTTACCTATTTGGTTTTTGGCTCTGCCCGTCATGAGACTAAAAACAATAAGACACGTAGCAACTAGCAGCACAATTATATCTGTATTCACTACCGGGTCATACTTCATAGGACTTATCATAGCACTTATACCTAGCACCCATAGTAGGTTAAAAATGTTAGACCCTATGACATTGGCCACGGCTATGTCTGTGTTTTTACGATATGCTGCCATAGCAGAAGTTACAAGCTCTGGCAATGATGTGCCTATGGCTACTATAGTAAGCCCGATCAGATTTTGACTTAGCCCAAATTGTTCTGCTATTTTAATAGCCCCATCTACCACCCACTTGCCTCCTAGAAAAAGGCCAACCATGCCCAGCAAAACGAATAGGATAGACTTACCCATTGGTAACATCTCGCTTGGTGCGTCTTCTATCATATCTGCTCGCCCTTCTCTGGCTAGTTTTATGATATAAACCATGAAGAGGGCAAAGAATAATATAAACACCACACCATCTAACCGGCTAATCATTAGCGAATAGTCGGGATTAAATATTGGAGCATTAGCTGCAAATGCCACTAAAAGTATGGCAATGATAGAAAAGGGGATCTGTGACATTACAGTGCTTTCCTTTATGGTAAGAGGATAGATAAACGCTGCCACACCTAAAATTAGTAAAATATTGGCTATGTTAGAACCCACTACATTGCCTATGGCTATCTCCGAAGCTCCACTAGTGCTGGCTAGTATATTCACTATGAGCTCGGGCATACTAGTTCCCATACTCACTATTGTGAGACCTATTACTAAGTCCGAAATGTTATATTTTTTAGCTACAGATGCAGAACCAGATACTAACCAATCTGCTCCTTTTATGAGTAGCACAAATCCGACAACAAAAAGTATATACACTAGCATTTCGCTGCAAATATGATAAACTGCACGTGTTATTCTCTTAAAATCTTATGAATCGACGTGTAATAAAATTGAAAAGGGAAAATCGTCCATAGGGTTCAAACGAAAATGTGACATGAGTCACAGAACAAGTTTGATGGTTTATTTGTCTTATATAAATAGATAATAAACGAGTCAATTAACTTAAAGTACAGCTATTTGATACGTTTGTAATACACATCAAAACAACCATGAGAATTATAACAATTGCCCTCGGTTTACTATTTGCTTTTTCAGCTTTAGCACAACAGTATACCGTAAGCGGCAGAGTAAAGGATGCGTCAAATGGCGAAACGCTTCTTGGTGCTACCATACTAGTAAAAGGCGGTGGCGGAGCCATTACCAATGAATATGGGTTTTACTCTATTTCTTTAGAAAAGGGCACCTACCAGCTTACTTACAAATACTTAGGGTTTGAAGACGATGTGAAAACGGTAGTGCTGGATGATAACCAAACTATAAACATAGAACTTTTGACTACAGCCAATGTGATAGGTACAGCGGTGGTTAGTGCAAAAGCATTAGAGAAAAGAGTAGAAAACAAAAAGATAAGTGTAGTAAAAATGGAGACTGCCAAGATTAAGGAAATACCTGTAATCTTTGGTGAGGTTGATATTTTGAAAACCATAACCCTACTGCCGGGCATACAGTCTGCTGGCGAAGGA
>DNBZ01000268.1 GCA_003484585.1 Bacteroidota bacterium
GATTGAGATAGACTACGTGTACTATGCGCCAGACAAAAGAAAAAGAGACTTAATGAATGTAATAGCTGTAGCTGATAAGTTCTTTCAGGATGCTCTAGTTGAATATGGATGCATTGAGACTGACGATACAGATACAGTAGTAAAGATTACTTCTTTGTTCGGAGGTGTTGATAAAGAGTACGCTAGGATTGTTGCAACAATAAAACAATTTAAAACAACGTAATATGCACGTAAAAATATTCCCTATTTATGGGATGACATTCGGAGTGAATTATTGGGACACTCATATGCTACCTGAAGATGATCCGCATCCAGAAGATTTATCACCAGAATATATGATACAGGTTTTTGTCGGTATATTCGGAATATCATTTCATTGGTGGAACGATTAATTGATAGGCTTGCTGAAAAGCATATAGATTGGATTCATATGGCTAGGTCATTTGGATGCAATGAAGATGAGGCTAATGAGCTAGTACAGTCGATGTACGTTCGACTAGTGAAATACATAGATGATCCAGAAAGGATTATGTATAACGAGAAGGAACTCAATAGTTTCTATGTTTACGTTACGCTTAGGAATTTATTCCTATCTAAGGTACACAAATGGAAGGTAGATGCCGACTTAAATAATTCAAACGCTGGAACTAATAGCTTAATGAATACATATGAGTACGAAGATAGCTTTGAGAATCTAATTGGCGGAATAGAAGAGATGGTCAATAGCTGGTACTGGTATGATAAGAAACTATGGGAAATACATTTTAAGAAGCAACTTAGTATGAGGGCAATATCTTCTGTGACCAGGATAAGTTTAAGCTCTATATTCGGAACTTTGAAGAATGGAAAGACAAAAGTAAGGAACGCTTTTGAGAAAGAATGGAAAGAGTACTTAGAGGCTAAACAGGATAAATACAGAAAATAATATGGAAGAATTTAAAGGCGATAAGCGCACAAAAGCCTACCGAGATTGGAAGGCTAAACAAGAAAAAGAAAGTAAAGGTCTGGGAGACACCGTTGAGAAGGTGTTAGAGAAGACAGGGGTGGCTAAGGTGGCTAAGTTTATCTTAGGCGAGGACTGTGGCTGTGATAGTCGTAAGGAGCTTCTAAATCGAATGTTTCCTTATGAGAAGCCCAATTGCCTAACGGAAGATGAGTATGACTACCTTGCTAATTTCTTTGGCGAAAGAAGAGCTACTATAACATCAGAGCAGCAGAAGAGCTTAGTAAATATATATAACAGGGTCTTCAATGACAATGTAAAGGGAACCAGTTGCGCTCCCTGTTTCGTTAACAGCATTCTCAAAAAGTTAGAGAAGGTGTATAGAAAATACAAATGAGAAACTGGAAAGAAGAGGATTTGTTTAACTACCTGAAAGAAAATTACTACCCTGACTTAGTTAAGGCTAGTGACCCGACTAGCAGGTGGGACTGTTATTCAGCTACAGCTAATCATAGAATAGAGCTTAAGTGTCGTACATCTCATTATGATAAGTTGATGATCGAGAATAAGAAGCACAAGGCTATGTTAGATAAATGTAGGGGTACGTTTGAGATACCTATGTATATCAATTCAACACCAGAGGGTGTATTTAGGTTCAACCTAAAGACGTTTAGACCTAGGTGGCAATCTATGAGACTAAGAAAGACAACCCACTTCAATGACGCCAATAGGGTAGAAAAGCAGGTAGGGTTCTTATCAATAACAAAAGCAGATAAATTATGAGTGATTCAGTAACAAAGTATTTTGAGAATGCTTCATCCAGCTCGCCAATAGAAACAGAGCAGGTTGACAGTATTGTACAGAATGTTATACGTAAGTACAACAACAGAAGTAAGGTTGGTATAAATAAGTACGGAACAACCTTAGAGGAGTCTAAAGAAGACACAATTGCATTTATCAGACACCTCCAGGAAGAGATGATGGATGCTACGCTATATTGCGAAAAACTACTAAAACTAATGAACAATGCCAATTAAGATGCAACCTAAGAAGTACGAGGAGCAGAAGGAATTTAACCGCAGATGTATGAACAATGCAAAGCTGATTAGCGAGTACCCAGATAGGGATCAGCGTTATGCAGTATGTCAAACTGTGTGGAAAGATAACTTCAATCCTAAAAAATAATTTGGTAGTATCAAAATTTTGTTTATCTTTGATGCAAAGGAAAACATTATGAAGATATTATTAACAATTCTAAAACCGTTCAAACTAGCAATGGCTCTTGTATTGCTCTTTTTGTTCTACATCATTGAGACTATACTTATGGTATTGTACGTCTCTGTTGAGTACCCACTATCATTCTTACTGGATAAGACCGAACGAGTAATTAAGTACTTAATAAAAAACATTTAAGATGGGAGCAACTAAAAGAGAATTTGAGAAATTACAGTTTGAGGACATTCTAGGAGAAGAAGCTAGAGTCTACCACAAATGGTTAGAAGAAGAAGAGTATAACAGGTACCCTCCTAAACCTACAGAGCGGTACTACGATAAAAAATAGATTATGATATTTACTTTAGATGGTAAGGCTTGGCGAGAAAGTGAACTTTTAGAAAAGATGAAGGACGACCCATTCTACTTTGGTTATATGGGAGAGAACAGTCTATCGTCTTCTTCAATAAAACTTTTGTCGAAAGACCCACTAAAGTATATTAATAGTATTGGTGGTGATAGTGGACATAAATCTGCATTTGATTTTGGTTCGTTATTCCATTGGTATGTTCTAGAACCAGATGTGTATAAAAAGCAGGTGTTTGTTGATGTGGACAAAAGAGCTGGGAAGGTTTGGAAAGAAGCCTTAGCAGAAAATGATAGGGTTTTCCTTCAGAAGGATAAAGAGAAGGTTGAGGAACTAGCTGAAACATTCTTATCCTGTTCTAAGATAAAAGATATATTAGAGAAGTCCACACCTGAAGTTCCCGCTGTAGGCTATATAGATGGCTTATGCTTTAGGGCTAAGGCAGACATACTAGGTGATGGTTACATTGCAGACTTAAAGACCTGTCAAAGCCTTAAATGGTTTAAGAGTGATGCTAGGAAGTTTGGTTATGCAGCGCAGGTATACATCTATTGTAGCCTATTCAACATTACATATGACAACTTTGTTTTCATCGCCATAGATAAGTCGACAGGTGAGTTCGGATTCTTTAGTGTATCTGAAACGTTTTACTTATCTGGAAAGGAAATTGTTGAACAGGGTATATATAACTACAGGAGAATATCAGAGGGTGAGACGGAGTTTGAGCCGTTCTATGTAGAAGATATATTATGATTTATACAGATAAAGATGAGTGCTATAAAGATATATTAATATCACTTACAACTGGAGTGCTAGAGGAAGAAGATTTAGGAGTGCTAAGGAAGTACTACGAAGAGATAGAACATTACGAATGCTGTCAAGGGATAGCAGAGGCTTATAAGGATTATAAAAAACTATTATATGTTAACAAAGGAGATACGGAGTAGAATAGAAGAGGAATTACAGATCGACCTAGATCAGAGAACAGCTAGTGGGAGACACTTAAGGCGTAGGGATCACGTTTATGCTAGGGCGTTATATTACGGAATATGCAGAGAGGTTACCAATCTTAGCTTAGATGAGATAGGAAAGACATTGGATCAGAATCACGCAACTGTCCTGCATTCTATTAAGAATGTGTTTAGTAATTTAGAATTTTGGTCAGAGAAGTTTTATGTTCGGACATACAATAAAGTATTGAGTGAGGTAGACCCAATAAAGCAGGCTTTGAAAGATGAGAAAGCTAAGAATAAGAGCTACCTTCAGTTACTCGGTCAGAACGCTCTTTTGCAGTCTATGTTAGATAAAGCCAACGATGAGGTTGAAAATTCAGGAGAATACAGAGAGAAGTATATTAAGGCAAACGTTAGGCTACAACATCTGAAAGGTTTGATACTAAAGAAGCAAAGCATTTCTGCTGCTAAGAATTTTATAGCTGAATTAGAATTGATAAAAGAATAGGTATGTTTTACATAATAGGCGCAGTTATATTGTTGGTAATGTTATATACAGATAAATAATATGGAAGAAGATAAGCCAAAAAAAGTAGACGGTAGAAAGAATAATGGTGCAGTTAAAGGTGTCTCCAGAGGACAGGGTAGACCTAGAAAGGTAGCTGATAAGGATATGAACAGGCTTACCCTTTCTGCACTAAGGAAGACATTCGGTAGCGAAGAGAAGATGTGGATCGAGGTAGCTAAGTTGGCTAAGGGAGGTTCGTCTAAGCATTGGGACTATCTAATGAATTACAGGTATGGTAAGCCTAAAGAGATGCAGCAGATAGATGTTACCACTAAAGTGAATATACCTGTGATTGATTTCGCCCAACCAAAGCCAATAGATATAACCCATAAAGAAGTTAAAGATGAAAGAATCGAAGCTAATAGAGATGAAGAACAAAATAGAACGACTGGAGATGATAGTAGTTCTATGCCTAGAGAAAATTGAAACACTAGAAAGACTAGTAACAGAACTTAAACCAAAGGAAGATGGAGAAAAAAATGAGCATAGCGAACAGAGCAATAATTGAAGCCTTTCAAAAGGGTTATCGATGTGACGATGACGGAAGAATTATAAAACCAGATGGAGGCAGACAAATTGCTGGTGTTTCAGCGCTAGGTTATCCTAGGTTCGGATATTGGATGAATGGTAAAATGGTATCACTTTTAGCACATCGTTTTGTTATGTTCTGTAGGGTAGGTGATCGATTGTTTACTAAAGGATTATGTGTGCTTCATAAAAACGACATAGGTACAGACAATTCAGTTAAAAACCTTTATCTTGGAACT
>DNBZ01000257.1 GCA_003484585.1 Bacteroidota bacterium
AATTGATAGCCCTATAGTGATTGGCAATACTCAAACTTTATACCGAAACATAGACAAGATAAAGAAAGAGTTCGGCACTATCATTCTAGATGAGATGCACCACGTTAGTAGTCCGACCTTTTCCAAACTTTTAGATACAAATTACTGTAGATATAAGATAGGTCTGTCTGGTACAATACAAAGAAAAGATGGGAAGCATGTTGTGTTTAGGGATTACTTTGGGAGTAAAGTATATAAACCACCTAAAGAGAACTATATGGCTCCTAAAGTCCATCTAGTACAATCTGAAGTAAGATTTATGGATGGCAACAAGACACCTTGGGCAAACCGTGTAACAGCATTGTCTACTAATCAGGAATATATCCACACAGTCGCTATGCTGGCTGCGGCCTACGCCGCAAAAGGGCATAAAGTGCTCGTAGTGAGCGATCGTGTCCAGTTTTTGAAGGTATGCGCCGAATTAGCAGGTGAAAAAGCAGTTTGTGTTACGGGCGACGTACCGCATGAGCAAAGAGAAGAGATAATAGATGAAATTAAACATACTAGCAAGAACATTTTATTCGGCACTCAAAGTATTTTTAGCGAGGGTATTAGCGTTGATGTCCTTAGTTGTCTTATTCTTGGTACTCCTATTAATAATGAGCCCCTCCTAACTCAGTTGGTAGGTCGAGTCATTAGAAAGAGAGAGGGCAAGGTGCAGCCAGTAATAGTAGATATACAACTAAAAGGTAATACTGCTAAAAGGCAGGCATCTAACCGAATTGGTCATTATATGAAAGAAGGCTACGAGATAACGTACATTTAAAGAAAAATAGTTCTTGACAATCCCTTAATTTTTTGGTATAATAATGTTCTTATTTAATTGGAAAAAGATTTACGAAGAGGCGCAGGGTAGTTCAGTCGCCGTCTTAGAGATCATAGAAATGGTATACTATAGAAAAATACCATACAACAAATACGATTCTCTTTATAAGTATAGAGACGTAAACTTTTCAGGGGACTCTTTTCTACTAGAGCCTGGAATTCTTTTGGATATGTCCTTCAGATATGACCCTAAAGAAGTAGCAGTATATATCGCTTTGGCAGCTAGGCGTAAGCTGTCTGATTATATTGCTTTTGGTAGAAAAACTTTGAGTGTGCGTCACGCTCCCAACTTAATCAATCATATAGAAAACAATAGACTACTTTATATTAAAGATGGACAAATCCATTTTGTATATGAAGAAGCCCAACGGAGAATATAACAATGGCACTATCCTTTAACAAACAAACTGGCGGAGCACAGAAAAGCTCTAACAACTCTTACAAGTACGTAGATGGCGATAATAAAGTTCGCATAGTTGGCGATATTCTTGCGCGCTACGTATACTGGATCAAAGGTGAGAACGATAAAAACCTACCCCTAGAATGTTTATCATTCGACCGAGACCAAGAAGCATTCACTAACAAAGAAAAAGATTGGGTTCGTGAGTATTACCCAGATCTTAAGTGTGGCTGGTCATATGCTACTCAGTGTATCGACGCTAAAGATGGCCAAGTTAAAGTATTAAACTTAAAGAAGAAGTTGTGGGAACAGATAATTACTGCAGCTGAAGACTTGGGCGATCCTACAGATGTAGCAACGGGTTGGGATGTTTGCTTTAAGCGAGTAAAGACAGGTCCTTTAGCATACAATGTTGAATATCAACTACAAGCCCTTAAATGTAAGCCTCGCGCTTTAGAAGATGACGAGTTAGCAGCCATCAAAGATCTTAAATCAATGGATCTAGTAATGGCCCGACCTACTCCTGATGCTCAGAAAGAATTACTTGACCGAGTACGTAAAGGTAGCGAAGATAATGTAGACGAGTCTTTGGAAGATGAATTTAAAGTAGGATTTTAAATTAGTATGATACTATTTACAGCAGATTGGCATATTAAACTGGGGCAGAAAAATGTTCCAGTTGACTGGGCGAAGAATAGATACTCTCTATTCTTCAAACAGGTTCATGAGTTGGAAAAAGAATGTAACATGCACATCATTGGAGGCGACCTATTTGATAGGTTGCCAACAATGGAAGAATTAGAGTTGTACTTTCTGTTTATTAGAAAGGTGAGTATACCAACGATAATCTATGATGGTAATCATGAAGCAACTAAGAAGCATAAGACTTTTTTCACCAACTTAAAGAAGGTGAGCAAAGATATAAACCCTTTAGTAACAGTGATAGATATATCCTACATAGATGATGATCTAGGTTTTGGTATACTTCCTTATGCAGACTTGCATCGTAAAGGTATTATTGACCATTTTGACGCTTCCCAACCTTTATTTACCCATGTGAGAGGAGAGATACCTCCCCATGTTAAGCCAGAAGTAAATCTAGATATGTTTGAAGATTTTCCTGTTGTATTTGCAGGTGACTTGCACTCCCACAGTAATACGCAAAGAAATATAGTGTATCCAGGCAGCCCAATGACTACTTCATTTCATAGAAATAAAGTAGAAACAGGTTACTTACTAATTTCCGAGCACACCTGGGAGTGGTTATGGTATCCTTTCAAGCTGCCTCAGCTACTAAGAAAAACTGTAACCAGTACAGAAGAAATGGTAGCTACTCCATATGATCATACGATATATGAAGTAGAAGGAGACATGCAAGACTTAGCAAACGTAGAAGACTCCACATTGCTAGATAAGAAAGTAGTAAAACGAAGTACAGAAGCAACATTAGTTATGGACAAAGATATGACTATAGAAGAAGAATTAGCTGAGTACTTAACGTATATACTACAAATACCCGAAGAAAAAATATCAGATATTATAGGAACCTACAATGATTACTCTCAAAAAGCTCAAATGGGATAACTGCTTTAGCTACGGTAGTGGAAACGAGTTGAATCTCGCAGATAATACCGTAACTCAGATCATTGGTACTAACGGAATGGGGAAATCCTCCATTCCGTTAATTATAGAGGAGGTGTTATATAACAAAAACTCTAAAGGTATCAAAAAAGCAGACATACCTAATAGATACGTAAATGACGGATATAGTATATCACTAGAGTTCAGTAAAGGACCAAATGAGTACATTATATCTGTTAGTAGAAAAGGTAGTATCAAAGTTAAGTTAGTAGAGAATGGAGATGATATATCTAGCCATACGGCTACTAATACGTATAAAACCTTGCAGGAAATAATGGGAGTAGACTTTAAAACCTTTTCCCAGTTAGTGTACCAAAATACCAATGCGAGTTTACAGTTTCTTACGGCTACCGACTCTAACAGGAAGAAGTTCCTAATAGACTTATTGCATTTAGAAGAATATCTAGAACTATTTGAGATATTCAAAGCTGCGTCAAGGGATTCAGATACCTTAATTACTGGAGCTAGTGCTAAAATAGCAACTATTGATCGATGGCTTACAAACAATAAATTGACCGATAGCAACATACTTCCAATAGTAAATATTGAAATTGATACAGAAGAAGACGAGAAGCAATTAAGTATTTTATTATCTGAAATTAGAAATATATCAGAAAATAATAAAAAAATTATAAAAAATAATGGATTAATTGATGTACTCAAAAGCCTTGACTTACAAAAAGCAGTACAAGAAGCACCAGGAGATAAAGTTCCTGTTGCAGAGCATAAAGAAGCTCTTTATGTTTTAAAAGCTAAGCGTCTACAGGCAATAAAAGCTTTAGAAAAGATAACAAAGTTAAAAAGTAGCTGCCATGTATGTGAGCAGCCTATTAATGAAGAGTTTAGACGTGATTTAATCTCTGCTGAGATCGGACAAAGAGACCACTGCGATATAGAAATAGAGATACTAGAGGGTGTAATAGAGGGCGCTAACTTTAGAAATCAAAAAGTACAAGAAGCCTTGGACTTAGAAAAACAATGGGCAGATACCTTCAGATCTATAGATAGAAGTCTTCCTATACGCATTCAAAACGAAGATGAGCTAACTCAGAAAGCAGAAGATCTTAGTGTTAGATTAAAAGTAAAAAGAGAGGAGATTAGGCTTCTCACAGAACAGAACACTGAAATAACAAAAAGAAATACTAGAATACAGGTTATACAGGAGCAGACCCAGGAGTTCGTAACACAACTAGGAGAAGCAACTAAGACCTTAAACCAGCACAGACAGTTAGATTCTAACCTTGAGGTACTAAAGAAATCTTTTAGCACCAACGGTTTACTAGCTTACAAAATAGAAAATCTAGTAGTAGAGCTAGAGGTAGTCGCCAACACTTACCTTGCGGAGCTTTCAGATGGTAGGTTTACATTAGGCTTCAATGTGCAAAAAGATAAGCTCAATGTAGAAATCACAGATAATGGTAACATAGTAGACATTCTTGCTCTATCTTCTGGAGAGTTAGCAAGAGTAAATACTGCTACACTTATTGCTATACGTAAACTTATGAGTAGTATTTCAAAGTCAAAAATTAATATACTTTTCCTGGACGAAGTTATTAATGTATTGGATGATACGGGTAGAGAGAAAATGGTAGAGCTCCTCATTAAAGAGGACGAGCTGAATACTTATGTAGTATCCCACGGATGGACACACCCTCTGTTAGATAAGATAGAAGTAATCAAAGATGGAAGTGTGAGTAAATTAGAATGGTAGATTCAAGAGCAAAAGGTGCAAGAGGTGAATACTTAGTACGAGACATGTTACGAGAACATACGGGACATAAATTTGAAAGGGTGCCTGCCTCCGGCGCTCTAGAGTACTTAAAAGGGGATCTATATGTTCCCCGAGAGGCAAATAAGTATTGTATAGAAGTAAAAAACTATGCAGAGTCTCCTTTAACAGATAGACTGTTTACACAAGAGAAGACTAATAATCTTATTCGTTGGTGGAAAAAAGTAGTACAGCAAGCACAAGGTGGAGAACAAGAGCCTATGCTATTTTTCAAGTATAATAGGTCAAAAGTCTTTGTAGTAGTAGATGAACTGCCTAAACATACTAAATATATCCATGTTAGTTGGCTAGGGTGCTACGTTATGTTAGCCGAGGACTGGCTAACACAGGAGGAGATACACTTTATCCATGAGACGACAATTACTAAGAAATAGTTTTTCTACATTAAATAGAAGGAAACAAATAATGGCATTTAGTTTTTTAAAGAAGTTTGAAAAAGATGCGGGGTCAACGCTAGTGATAGATGCGTTAAACCTAGCATTTAGATGGAAGCATAACGGAAAGACCGATTTTGTACAAGAGTACATAGGAACAGTACAATCATTAGCTGCTTCATATAACTGTGAGAAGATCATAATCACAGCAGACCAAGGATCTTCTTCATATAGAAAGAATCTTGATCCTGGCTATAAACAGAATCGAAAAGATAAATACGCAGAGCAAACAGAGGAAGAGGCGGCAGCGTTTAAAGCATTCTTTCAAGAGTATGAAAAAACGCTAGCAGCTTTGGAGAATATGTATCCTGTATTACGTTACGATGGTGTAGAGGCCGATGATATTGCAGCTCACCTAGTAAAGTTTAAAGGTCATTATGGGCTAGACAAAGTATGGCTAGTATCTAGTGACCGAGATTGGGACTTACTTATTAGTGATACAGTATCCCGATTCTCTTATGTGACACGAAAGGAAGTTACTAAAGCCAATTGGAGAGACCACTACGATGTATCTATCGAAGAGTATATATCTCTTAAATGCCTAACTGGAGACAAAGGGGATAACGTACCAGGCATTCCAGGTGTTGGCCCAAAACGTGCTCAAGGTCTAATCGAGCAGTTTGGTAGTGCTATGGACATTTATGACGCTACCCCTTTGGCAGGGTCATACAAGTATATACACAATGTAAACTTACACGCAGAACAGATACTAAAAAATTACGAACTAATGGATTTACTAACATATTGCGATGAAGCAATAGGCGTCGATAACATAAACGACATCGAAGGAAAACTAATACATGAAGATTGATTATAACAGAGATAACTACCTGTCAGAGTTTAGTATAAAAACACTGCAGGATAGATACTTACTAGAGGGCGAAAAATCCCCTCAAGATGCGTTTGCTAGAGCTGCCACTGCTTTTTCCGACGATGAAGCACACGCACAAAGATTATATGACTATGCTAGTAAACTTTGGTTTATGTTTTCTACTCCTGTTCTTAGCAACGGTGGCAGTAAACG
>DNBZ01000177.1 GCA_003484585.1 Bacteroidota bacterium
ATCATCTGCTTGAAGTCTATTTTTGGAGTCCCGATATTAATACCGTGATCAGCAAACTTATGTATCGCATCGTGATACTGATGTGAGCTGTCTAGTAGAGCTTTACTAGGGATACAGCCTACATTCAGACATGTGCCACCCAATGTGCTGTACTTTTCTATGATTGCTACTTTCAGGCCTAGCTGTGCACAGCGTATTGCACATACATACCCACCTGGTCCACTTCCTATTATAGCTACGTCGTATTTATTCATTTCTTCTTTTTTTTAATGTTCGTTGCAGTGCAACGAACTTACTATCTGGATCGTTGCCGTTGGGTCGTTGATCTTACTACCCTGCAACGATCTTACCGATCTAGTATATCTCTTCTTGTTGTTCTACTCTTAGGCCTGTCGATACTATGTTAGGTAACGATTCCAAACGCATATCTTGGGCCATAGTAACGGTATATTTTCCTTTTTGATTCAAAATTTTTCGGTGGAGAATAGGCACTTGAAAAGTGATAACATCTCCTAGTCCTGACCCCACCCAATTGCCAGATTTTTCGGCTAGCTCTATGGGTACTTTGTAGTCACTGGTGGTGCTGTCTGGGTAGGTTATACTTACTGCTAAATGGATATTAGCATACGGGTAGTCGCTTTTAAGTCTAAGATTAGCAGATACTTGGTGATAAAAACCAGGTTCTGTTACTTCAAAAGAATCGGTAACTATATCTTGATATAGCCAGCCCTCTTCTGGTAAGGTTTGAAAGCTATCTACCAAGACATTGGAGTTGCATCCTGAGGCCAAAAAACCTGCTGCTAGTAATATAAAAATGTATCGTTTCAAAAGAATAGGGCAAAGGTAGAAAAAATGGTAGATTAACTATTGTAAAAGAAACAAGGAATAAAAGTGTTTTAGTCTTTGATTGTAAGATAAAAAACGTAGTAGTCTTCTACTTGAAACTTTTGATACATTTCTTCTGATTTTGCGGTTTTCGCTAAGCAGTAGAAGGTGCTATTTCCTTGTTTGTATCCGCCAAAGTATAAGGCAGCAGGAGTTGGCGTATTCGTCTTAATATTTCTTTTATCATCACTAAAGGGGTTCTGAAGGACAAAACCAGGCTGAGCATCTAAGACTATAGTGCTAGAGCCATGAGGGTAGTTTATGCTCATTTTGAATGTAGAGTCTTGTAGTTTTCCAGCTAAAGTGATTTTAAAATCTTCTTTTTTGGTCGTATATGTTAAAGACTTACAAGGTTCATGAATGTACAGTGCAGAGTCTCCACTAGCCATCACTACAGGTATTTTGACAATGTCACAATTGGTGCCATTAGTGAATACAGTGTCTGGTTTGCCTTCTTGATATCGTACTATCTGTAATGCAAATTTCTTTTGTAGAGCTTCTTTGTCATTTGAGATGATTTCCAAAATCTTTACATTGTTCAACTCATTTATTATTCTTTCTCGTCCTTCTGGTGATTCGTAGGATATTTTAACTTTATCTTGAGCGACTAAGCTAATTGCAAAGAATAACACTAGAGTCGTCGAGAATAATTTCATCTTTCAAATATAAGAAAAGCCAAGAAATAGAATTCTATCCCTTGGCTTTCAGAAAGTATTTTAATTTGGATTAGTTATCCATTTTCTTTTTCAGATCCTTTGGTAAGGCATCTTTATGCACTATAAAGTTGATAGTTTTATAGGCTACATATGGCATACTCGCATAGAAATAGCCATCGCAGTCATTGTGATCTGTACCCCAGCTGTTCTTTACTATGAAGTACTCATTCCCTTCTTGGTCTGTTACTAATCCTGTGAAATGCATACCGTGATCATCTGTAGTTAGGTAATTATCATAAGCAGCTTGTCTCATTTCTTGAGTTATCTTGAGCTCTGGCCCCGGACTATCGAACTGTGTACCTTCCTTATCTGCTCCAGCATCATTAAAATGCTGGTTGTCTTTCCCTTTTACGGTAAGTGCATCTTCATCTTCTGGCACTATCGCCAGTCCATTTTTAAAACTAAATCCTTTCTCGCTTACGTCTGCCGCCCAGCCTATAGAGTAACCATTAGCTACTGCAGATTTCATAGTATTTAGCATTACATCCATGGGGACATTGTAGGCACTAGCCCAGATCCAGTTATCAGGTACATCCATTACAAATGGGTGGTAAAAAGGCTTATGAGTGAAAGAAGAGATGATTACATAATCATCCATATTGAGACCTAAACTAGTCGCAAAACTTTTAGCCGTATAGCTTTTATCATTGTACATAAAGTTTTCTGGTACTGCCCCTAGATAGGCATCTAGCACTGCATTGAAAGCTTTTTTCCAGCTCGTAGTAAGTTCCTTTTGTTTGTTGGCTATTACGGCATCTAGCATCCCTTTCAGCACAGATTCCATCTCGCTATGGTTATGCGTTTCTAGTCCGTAGTTTAGTCCTTTGTACGCCTCTTGTGGCATTATACCATACTTTTTTATCACGTAGGGGATATCATGAAAAGCTCCACCTTGGCTAAAATTTGCCATACCATGCATTCGCACATAGTTTTCTGCTTTGTCTTCATACGCTTTACGTACGATGTACATTTCACTTAGCTTGTGCGTGCCTTTGCCCATACGCATGAGCTCACTCTCTACAAAACTAAGAGCACTAAAACTCCAGCAGGTGCCTGTTCTATTTTGATTTTGCACTTCATTGGCTTCTATATCTTTTTTGATTGTGAAAAAGTAGTTACCATCCTTTCTATTGCGAATGGTGTCTTGTGCCTGCAGTTGAAACTGAAAAAGGAAAAGGCTGCAGAGTAATACTGCGGATACAAATGAAAATTTTGTCATATAGCGGCCAAAGTAAGTAATTATACCAAAATATGATGGAGAAAATCGACTAAGAAATCTTTTGGAAACATAAGTTTGTTGTACACGTATGAGAAAATTTGCTTTTCTAGTTTTAATTCTACTAGGCTTTGGTGCAGCAGCACAAGATATGGAAGCCATTATAAAAGGCGAGAAAGCGGCTTTCGTAGCCAAACGAGATTTTAAATCTAAACGAAGTGGCCAGGCTTATGATATCACCTATCACCATATTAAACTAACTATAGACCCCGCGGTTCGCTTTATTGCGGGGAGTGTATATTCTGAGTTAACGGCATTAGAAGATAATTTCACCTCTTTTGCTTTTGATCTAGATGTCGCCTTGCAGGTGGACTCTGTACTATATCAAAATGCTCCTATAAATTTTACACATCAAAATGATGAGGTGTCTCTGATAATAGAGGCTATAAATAAAGGAGAAAAGATTGCCGTAGAGATATTCTATAGGGGAGATCCAAGTAAGCATAAGCAGAATGGATTTTCTTTTGATATGCAGCATGGTGGTCCTATAGC
>DNBZ01000020.1 GCA_003484585.1 Bacteroidota bacterium
GATACAATGACAGCAGCGGGTATAATATTACCACTAGAAACCAGGATAATGCGGGTAATGAGATCATTTTAGATGAGTTTCTGAAAGCAGATATCAATTTATCTAGCTACAGAGCAAATGCCTACATTCAAAACACCCAGTTACTCAATAAACGAAATAACTTAAAGGCCACTTACGGTATAAGAACCAACTATTGGTCGTATAACAAAGAGAATGTCATTAGTCCTAGAGTGCAATTTTCTTGGCAGCCTAATAAGCCGTTTAATGATACACTCAGAATTACGCTCATGGACTCACTTCAAAAGGCAAATTCTAAGTACAATCAAGATACACTGCGTACTATTTTAGAACCTAGAACCAAGCGAGATTGGTTATTTAGGTTTGCGGGTGGCTATTATTACCAACCACCATTTTATAGAGAGCTTAGAGGCGTAGACGGAGTATTGAATCCCAATTTAAAAGCACAACGGTCTATACACGCTGTTTTAGGTGGAGACATGAATTTCGAGGCTTGGGGTAGACCATTCAAATTTATTACCGAGGTATACTACAAGCACCAAGATAGAATGGTGCCGTACGTTATAGACAATGTGCGAATAAGATACTTGGCAGAAAACTCTGCACAAGGTTATGCTACTGGGATAGATGCACGTGTGAATGGAGAGTTTATAGAGGGAATAGAGAGTTGGTTTAACTTCTCGCTTATGCAAACTCAAGAAAGAATTTATTATACCAATGAAGTAGGGGAAGAGGTGCTTAGCGACTGGCTAAGAAGACCAACAGATCAACGTGTCAATTTCTCTATTTTGTTCCAAGATGAGTTGCCTAATAATCCGAGTTATAAGATGAATCTAGGTTTAGTATATGGTACTAATATGCCATTTTACTTTGATGCGGCCAATAGGCAGAAACCAGGATTTAAGATACCAGCCTATAGAAGGGTAGATATAGGTTTCTCTAAAGTGCTTATGGATGCTAAAAGTGAAAAGAGACCTAAATGGCTCAAAAGCTCAGAATCGCTTTGGGTTAGTTTAGAGATTTTCAACCTCTTGCAGGTTAACAATACGATTTCTTATATACTGGTAAAAGACTTTTCTAATACCGTATATGGGGTGCCCAATTATCTTACAGGAAGGAGAATAAATTTAAGGTTTATCCTAAAAATCTAAAGAGACTTTGGGATGTTGTTGGCTTCTTCTACAGGAACTAATTCACTAATAATAGGAGCAGATTTAGCGTATTTTACAATAGTCCGTTTCTGTGATAGTCGTACTATACTTACAAATTCACCTTCCAGTTTTCTGCGAAACACTTCGGTGCCTACTTGATAGGTTACCGCTATCTTATCCCCTTTGCTATGTTCGAAATCTATGACGCCTATCGTATAGTCGAAATGATTATTGAGCAGATATTGTTTTCTAAAAATATTTAAACCTTCCACCAGCAGTATTCCTATAAAGCACGTCAGAACGAAGTAATGACCTATTCTACGCTCGTAGTTATATTTCAGCGGCTGTTTTATGGATTTTACGAGCAAGTAGGTATAGATCTCATTCGTAGATAAAGTAGCACCTGATATAAAAGTTAAATAGCCTAGAGCGGTAAGAAAATAGTCGGCACTTCCCCATTGTTTGAAATGGTGGGTGAAGATGATTTGCAGGCCAGTAAATAAGAGCATGCTCAAGCCAATAACTCGAAGACTCAATGGAAACTTGGCTAATCCTGCTTCATACTTTTGTTTGATTTTAAGTTTCTTAGCGTCTTCTAGTTTCTCTTCTCTATCTCGCTTACTGAGGGTTCGCCAGTAACTCTTTTGTGGTGTTTTGGTAGCGGTATGGAGTCGCTTTATCTCTATTAAATAGGCTAGTTTCAGCTGCCTGTCATACGCGGTCTTGTTTTCTTCAGTATCTAGTTGTTCTTTGGCTAGATTAAGATATCTAGTCATTTCTTCAGCATTCTGCTCCGTACTCACATCCGGATGGAAGAGTTTAATTTTGATCTTATACGCGTGTTTCACTTCCGCTACAGAAGCGTAGTTTTCTAGACCGAGTATTTTGTAGTAATTAACCAATAGTTAAAGTATTGCGAATGTAATAAAGCCTTTGGCATTGAGATTGCTAAAATATAGTATTGAAGCAAAATTAAAAAACGACTTTTACCGTTGTACTATTTTATGCGAGTCCTCCTTTTCTACATATCCCTAGTATTTATATTGTTGGCCCACGGTCAGGAAGTAAGCAGTACTGTACAAAATTTCGGTAATGTAAAGCAATGGAATAACCCGGTTTTTGAAGTATCGTACACTAATACTTCTGGTCGCTCACAGCTTTTTCTGCCTATCAGGTATCAGCCAGACATTGGTGTTAGTTTTAGCAAAGAAAGACTTGCTCCCGGGGAGTCTACTATCATCCAGATACAATACTACACGGAAGAGTTTGGAAGATTTAGCCAAGATGTAGCTGTATTCATTAGTACACAGAACGATCCAATTACCTTCACACTTAGAGGCAACATACAATCTTTTCATCCCGATGCATTTACAATGTGTCCTAGGATAGATAACAGTGGCTTAGTAAGTGGTCCCGGTTTTAATCATACCATTAAAGTAATAGATGCAGATACTAAAAAGCCGCTGACCGATTATGAAATAGTGATAGCCACTAAAAGTAGCAAGGAAACTATACAAGCAGATAAATCTACGGTTATTCTGAAGCGTGAAAAGCCTGGTTTTTATTATATCAAAGTAGATAAAGAAGAATATGAAGTGAGTACTATAGATAAGTATATCAATAGAAACACAAGCGAAACCGTGTTTGCACTAAAGCGTGAACCGAATATAGAAGAAGAGCAAAAAGAAGATCTAGTAGCTAGGGTGCCAGAAGTACCTGTAGATATAAGAACAGAGACTCCTGTGGAAGAGTATGATGCAGACGAAAATGGAGAAGATGAAGATGAAGAAGAAGACGGAGAATATTTTGATTGGGATAACCCCAATAATGAAGAAATAGCAACGGAAGAACCTGAAGAGCAAGATCTGGGAGATGAGCCAATTGCCATTGCGGTACCTGAGACTATAGACACGGCCGATTTCACTTTAGACGGAACACTTAACACAAGCAAATACGCTTACAATCATATTATCTTTTTGATAGACGTGTCTACCAGTATGCGAAATGCAGACAAGTTACCCTTGCTGCAAGCTAGCATGTTACAGATGATAGCCGTACTAAGACCAGAAGATCAAGTAAGCATTATCACCTATTCTACAGAAGCTGTGGTAGCTGTGAGCAATGTATCTGGTGCTCAAAAAACAAAGCTTAACGAAGCTATCTCAGTATTGAAAGCTCGCGGACAATCGTATGGGCAAGAGGGTGTAGATATGGCTTACGAGCTAGCAAAAGAACACTTCATAACGGATGGTAATAATGAGATAATACTAGCGAGTGATGGGTTTTTTAACTCTAAAAATTTCAGTGAGAACAAGCTATACAGACAAGCATTGTATCAGCGAAAAATGGTAAATGTACGTTTGTCTACTATAGCTTTTGGTAACTCTACCAAGGCTCTCACATTTATGGAAACTTTAGCACGAAAAGGAAACGGCAGTTTTATTCGGATACAAGAGGGCAAGGATTCTGAGGCTGTG
>DNBZ01000089.1 GCA_003484585.1 Bacteroidota bacterium
CTGGCCAATATTCCAAAAGTAAATTTCTCATTAAATCTATAATCGGCGGTAAAAGACAAAATAGGAGTACCGTTAGAAATGACATTATATGTTTCAGGAGTTTGAACGGTGTACGATTCCTTATTTAGATCTTGTATGCACCTATTTACCGAGCTTGCACCTACTTGTAATCCTAATCTATATATTGCAGAGTTCAGTTGCCCAATACTCAATAGGGTGCAAAAAATGAAAACTATGCTATGGATAAATCTCATGTGTTATAACGCAAGATTTTCTGATGGATCCCAAAAATGCGTATCGAAACTGACTATTTGATCTTCTACTATAGTTACGCCTTCAGCCTCTAAAAGTTCTTGCATAGCATTGGGATTTTCAAAAGCCCTTTTGCCCGTAAGTAGTCCATTTCTATTGACTACTCTGTGTGCAGGCACTGCAGTAGATTGGCTATGTGCATTATTCATAGCCCAGCCCACCATTCTAGCAGATTTAGCTGCACCAAGGTATTTACCTATTGCACCATATGATGTAACACGTCCGTGAGGTACAAGCCTCGCGACTTGGTATACTTGCTGAAAGAAATCTATTTGGTCCTGCATGCAACAAAGGAATCTCGTAATATTACAAGCAACTAATAGGCTCTTTACTACGTCTTACCTTGTACAAACTTAATCTAGAATTGATATAGAAGGATAAAACAATTTCCACTTTTAATTAGGCATTATTTTTGTAAAGAATAAAGTAGAAATGGAGTATCTTTATATAGAGTTAAAGCGTCTTACTCCTATTATATTTGCAAACGATTAATATAGAACTGTATTAGAATGATAAAACAATTTGCACTTTGGATTGGCGTCTTATTATGTGGGAGTACTTATGCTCAGTACGACATAACTGTAAAAATAGATGGATTGACCTGTGATGACGATGCTGATGCTGCAGTTGAAGGTTTGGAGAATGATAAGCTATTGCTAGCGAACCATTTTGGCAACAAACAGTACCTCAAAGACACCTCTGAGTGTAGCAATGGAGTATTCCATTTCAAGGGCAAAGAGAAGCTCGCTACAGGCGTATATCTAGTGGTACTACCAGGAAAAAACTATTTTGAGATTCTAGTTTCGAAGGACGAAGATCAGACCAAGTATTTTTTTCAAACGGATACTACAATCAAGCCTGCCGTCACTACTGTGAAAGGAAGCAAGGAGAATGAGCTATTCTTAGAGTTTAATCAATATGCAGTAAAGCAAAGTTTGAAAGCTTCTTCCCTTAGCAAACAAATAGAAGCCGAAGAGGATTCTGTAGCTAAGAGTAAATTACAAAAAGACTTACGAGCACTCGGCAGTAGCGTTTCTCAACGCAGAAAAGATCTAGCTAAAACTAATCCGACTCTTTTTATAGGCAGGTTGTACAAAGCAATGGGCGAAGTAGAATCCCCAAAATTTCCGGAGGATTTAGAGCCAGCAAAGTTGCGAGAGATGCAGTATATGTGGCTCAGAGAGCACTACTGGGACAATGTAGATTTTTCTGAAGATGGACTAGTACTTTCCCCAGTTTTTCATGGAAAGATAAAAAACTACTTTGAAACCTATATGCCACCTATTCCAGATACTGCTATTTTGATGGGAGATAAGCTGATAGCTAAAATAGAACAAGGAGGCAGCACCGAACAGTTTAAGTATACCGTTCATTTCATGCTTGGATATTTTGAAGACGCAAAGTATATGTGTTTTGATAAAGCAGTATGGCACATTGCAAAGAACTACTATTGTGCAGGCAAGGCATTTTGGGCAGATTCTGCCTACGTAGATAAGATGTGTGAGGAGAGTAGCAAAATGGAGCCTACGCTATGCGATAAAATAGCCCCAGACATGAATATGCCGGATTCTAATTTTATTCAAAGAATACGGATGTCTGAAATAAACAAACCAGTTACTGTGCTTATTTTTTGGGATATCAATTGTGGCCATTGTAAAAAAGAGATGCCAATAGTTAGCAGAATATACGACAGTATGACTAACGAGAATTTTGAGATCTATGCGGTATATACACAAGGAGATTGGGCAGCTTGGAAAAAACGTCTAGCAGTTGACGATTTTAATTTTATCAATGTAGCTAATGCTTTTGGTGAAGATAAATTTAGGAACTTATATAATATAAGAACCACGCCTCAGATTTATGTTTTAGATAAAGATAAAAACATTCGATTTAAGAAAATAGGGGCGAAGGATATACCTAACACGGTGCAGTATCTGCTAGAAGAACAAGGGGTAGTAGAGGCTACAGAACTTTCTAAACCGATCAATTCTTCTGAAGACTCAGAATCATTAGATATTGAATAATCAGGGAAACAGGTTATAATGTAGAGTCGTACGTCTAGTCTTTTGAACTTACGTTAGTTTTTATTTCTTTATAAATCTCGCCAACGAGTATAGCCAGTCCAAGATTATAGTAGGGAGAAGTAAGCTTAGATGCTTCGGGAGGTCCTAGTGTAATTCGATAACCTATGCCTGCTTTTACTCCTACCCAAGGGAGTAATTCTAGATATGCATTTGTGCCTATTTCAATGGGAACCATATTAAAGAATTCTGAACGAATAACAGTCGCCTTGTTAGATTCTCTATAGTCATACTTAATATTGCCTATGCCTATTTGTATAGGCAAGCTCAGGTACAACCGTTTGTACCGATAGTATTGATATTCTATACCAAAATTGAAATTACTAGAGTTTATAAATCTAAAAACGGAGTCTTGGGTAAACAGAGGATCATTTGCTAGTAAGGTTTCATTGGCATTGCCAAATCCATAAACACCCACAAAAAGTTTCACCTGTTGGTAGTCCATACCACCTACTAATCCATATAGCTTAGTCTGATTAGACTGTACAAAGGTATTTCGATTATGAAATCCGATGAAGAATTTACCCTCATTTTTAAGAGCAGAAGTTATGGTATCTTTAATGCTGTGTTGAGCTAAGAGGCTATGCGAAAAGCCAAT
The DNA here is from genome assembly GCA_003484585.1 of Bacteroidota bacterium. Lineage (GTDB taxonomy): Bacteria > Bacteroidota > Bacteroidia > NS11-12g > UBA9320 > UBA9320. Next base: position 2,992 of record DNBZ01000089.1, read on the forward strand.
ACAAATTATCAGCAGTAAGCATTTTGACCATCGGGTGATGATGTGCCTAGCTAAGCAATAACCTTGCATTGGCACTAAATAATTTAACGGCTATTGCTAATACAATAATTCCAAAAACTTTATTTAAAATTTTTGCACCTGCAGGGCCTAGTATTTTTTTGATGCGGTCTACACTTCTAAGAACTACGTATATCACTATCATATTTAAGATAATCGCTACCACAATATTGAGCGTTTCGTACTCTGCACGTATAGAGAGTATAGTGGTAAGTGTGCCTGCCCCAGCTAGTAATGGGAAGGCCAGTGGCACCACAGAAGCCGTAGCAGTATCTGCATCGTCTTCTTTAAATATCTGAACACCAAGTAACATTTCAAAGGCAATAAAAGCCATAAGAATACTGCCTGCTACTGCAAATGAACCTATGTCTACTCCTACGAATGATAGCATAGACTCGCCCAAAAACAGGAACGAAATCAAAATCAGTGCAGTCACTAGCGTAGCAAGTCCCGGTCGGATAGGCGTTTTCTTTTTTATTGCGATAATGAGCGGTATGGCACCGAGCACATCTATCACTGCGAAAAGCACTAAGAAAGCTGAGAGTATCTGATTAATATCCATTAATAAAACGTTGGGGCAAAGGTGCACCAAATATGTGTGACTTTTTAAATAGGCTTGAAACCTTCGAAAGCCTGTTTGCAATTATTGCAGTAGTGTAAACTTCTGCAAAGTGTAGGACCAAATGGGCTTTTCATTTTAGTATTCTCACTATCACAATAGGGGCACTTAGTCGCCTCTAGTATGTCCATACTTATATTGGAACAGTTACGCATAGGGGGAGCAAGTCCGTGCTTTTTGATAGCAGCGTGCCCTTCTTCCGAAATGAGGTCTGTGGTCCATGTAGTTTCAAAACTAGTAGCTACAGTGATGTCGCCCAGCTGCTCATAGCTGCCAAGATGCTCCTTTACCATATCTTCCATCATACGAAGTGCTGGACAGCCTGCAAAGGTAGGAGTCAGCGTAACGTGGATGTCGTTATTCTCACTGATGTCTATACCTGTCACTATGCCTAGGTCTACTATAGATATAGTAGGTATCTCAGGATCTTTCACCTGCTTTAGCTCTTCGCGTATGTAGTCTGCTGTTATTTCCATAGGCTACCAATCAGCACTAGGATCTATAGTATATACCTCTGTCATTTCTTTTAGCAATGGCTGCAGGTGCTCTGTATGCTTACCTACTCTGCCACCATATATAGGAGCCCAAGTTGCCTTGTCTGGTATAGTAAGATTACTCTTTTCTAGCAAAGGAGTAATAGCTTCTAACCATTGAGCTTTTAGAGCTTCTTCTCCCATAAATATATTTTCAGCAATCAAGATGTCTTCTGCAGGTCCAGGCTCGAACATGCCCAGTGCATAGTTCCAAGCATAGTTGAGCGAATCTTGCATTTTGGTATTGCTTTCTTCGTTTCCGTGTCCTAGTTGATGTACCCAAGTATTGGCGTGCATCGTGTGGTATTTTATCTCACCAAAAAACTTCTTAGCAACCTGAGCAAGTGGTTGGTATGCAGAAGTTTTGAGTGCTTCGAAACGCATATACTCTGCAAAATCGAAAAGAAAATGACGTATAAGACTAAAGTCGTATCCACCTATAGGCAGCTCTACCAAATGACTACAGTGAAACTGAGGTGCATTTCTAGTGAAAGCTACTGTATCTGCTTCTGCTTCCCCCAGTTGATTTAGTAAGTTGTATAAGTGTTCACTCTGGCCCATCTTGTCCTGTGCCATGCTAGAGAAGGCTATGTCTTCTTCTAGTATAGGACCTAAGCCGTTCCATTCGCTATTTCTATGACCTATTATTAGTTGGTCATCTGCCATTTTATATAGTAATTCTTTTAATGCTTCTATGCTGTTCATGTTGTTCTGTTTGTTAATTTGGAGTACTTAATTCTATTATACCTCGTCCGTAGATTTCATGCCTCGCTCTTTGAATGCTTGTATGCGGTCCATTACTTTGTAAGAGGCTGGGTTGCGATAAAGTTTCTCAGGAGCTGTGGTGAAAATATCCTCATCTGCATATTCGGTAGCAGAAATACAGCTACTAGGGGCTACCCATATATTGGCAGTTTGCTCACGTCTGGCGTATTGTTCTTTCGCATATAAAAGAGCCATGTCTGCATTGGGAGCGTGCACTATACCTACGTGTTTATGTTGAGCTCCTCTTTTGCTTTGGTGAAAAACTTCATAAGTCTGAAAATGGATAAGCCCATCTACATCATTGTGATTTCCCCCTGAAAGGTGAGCTCTGCTAATTCGTGGATCTAGAGAATCTATTGTTTGATCAGTTTCGTTTGCCATTGGTTATTATTGGTTTCTTGTATGGTTAATATATAAAGATTTGCTGGAAGATTAGAAGTGTTTATTATGGTATTCCCTTCTGATAAGTCTCCCTGAGCTAGTATACTTCCTATGTTATTTTGAATGGTATATGTTCCCGCTTTGGAGGTGATGTTAAGTTTGGTTCCAAATGGATTTGGGAAGATAGAATAAGCGAGTGTATTCTCTTTTACCGATAGTTGGAGTGGTGTAGGTTCCATTACGAGCTCTAGATTATCTAAATAAATAGAAGAATTGAAACCGTGGATGGAGTCCGTATTCGTAGACCATATGATAAGTGCTGCACTGTCAGGCTGGTACCTGGAAGCATCGTACACTATGGGCATAGAAAAGAAAGTCCATTCGCTCACGGGCTCGTGTAAGTAAAAATTATTATATGATCGACTGCTCCCGGCTTGCCAAGCTCTAAAATTAATACGAGCAGTATCATCGCCAGCGGGTAAATATTTGTAGTATCCCTGTAAGTATTTAAAAGTGTCTGTAAAAGGGAAAGTGGGTGTATAGTAATCGTTATTGTCAGTCCCGATATAACAATAACCAGCTCTAGGAGAGCCGTAGTAATCATAGCTTTTTATGAGTAGTGATGTACCTCCCATAAAAGCATCCTTACCTTTTATCTTGTATACGGATTGGTCTGCCAAAAATATGTTGTAATTTTCATAAAGTAGCAGGTCGACAGATCTCCAAATAGAAGGGTAATCTACTCCTATATTGTCCCAATCTTCGAAATTATTATTTACAATATCTCCTGTTCTTTCTCCTATATTTTCAAAATGTAAATCGTCAAATATCACGAATCCATCTCCGCTTACTTTATTATTAATATAAGAATACAAATAGACCCAAGCAGTATCTGGAGTACGCACTCCACTCCATTCTATGGGCACACTATATTTTACAAATTCACCGTTGGTAGAGCCAGAAAACCTAAAATCTATTTTGCCACGATATGAGCCTTTCTCTCTAAAAACTACGTAAGCTCTTGCTGTGTCACCTA
>DNBZ01000375.1 GCA_003484585.1 Bacteroidota bacterium
AAGCCTTTTAGTAAGGCGAATGAATTTTTGGATGAAGAGCTGGACTGGTCACTTTAGAAATTGTCCCACGAGGCTATAGGCTATATTGCTATTCGCCTAGCACCTCTACCTTAGTCACAAAGTATTTCGTGTCACCTAAAAAGGAAATCTGGACGTATTTTTCGTCATAATGTAGCGTTACACGTTTGCCATTATTCATAGCACTCCGTAGCTTTTCTAGGAGCTCAGGTTCAGATTTTTTTACAGAGAAATTCCATATTCCTTGCTGTATCTCTCCTGTATTTAGTTGACCTTCATTGGTCTTAAATACATATCCTTTCTTACTCATTTTGATAACTTGACCTGCACGCTCTCCCGAGCTATAGTTGCCAAATAACGCGAAAAGTATTACTAAGATGGCACCTGTTATAGTAAGGCCAATAATCCACAGAACTATCTTCTTTATTATGTTCATTCTCTAAGCTCTTTAGTATTACAAAGCTAAAGCTTTTTGCCATTCAGTTTTAAAACTATTTAGGAAGGCATCGGCAAATTCTGTGATAGTTCCCCTGCCTATTTCTTGGTGTATAGAGGTCACATTTTTATCTGTAATGCCACAAGGTACTATGTGTTGAAAGTAGGATAAATCGGTAGTTACATTAAGTGCAAAGCCGTGCATACTCACTCCGTTTCTTACCCTAATTCCTATAGCACCTATCTTTCTTTCGCTTCCTTTTTGTCCTACCCATATTCCAGTAAGTCCTTCTATCTGATATGCTAGTATCTCAAATGTAGCAAGAGCATTTATAATGCTTTGTTCTAGTGTGGCTACGTACTTCGTCACTCCAACTCCGTGTTTTCTGAGATTAATAATAGGGTAACCTACCAACTGTCCAGGTCCGTGATATGTGATGTCTCCACCGCGATCTGTCTCGTATACTTCAGCTTCTATTTTTATCAGAAATTCAGGACTGACTATTAGATTATTTCTGTCGGCACTTTTACCGAAAGTATATACATGTGGATGCTCACATAGAATTAGGGTGTCATTTCCCTCAGTTAAAACCTCCCCGTGCACTTGCTGTTGCACTTGCAAGGCTGCAGAATATGCTGTTAGTCCTATGTTTCTTACTTCCATTTACGCAGTGAATGCTTGTTGTGTTCTACTATTCCTTTTTTGGTAGGGTAATGCTTTTTACAAGCATTCCTATGAGAAAGAAGATGCCTATAAAACTAGCAAACCTACCTATGTAGTCACCGTAACGGCTGTAGAAAGTAAGCCTCGTCTGTTTCTTTGCTTTGACTTTTAGTACAGTAGGTTCCCACCACTCGGTGCGTTCTTGTATTTGGCCGAGTTCATCAATCCTACACGAGATACCGGTGTTGGCACTACGCAATACTTCACGTCTATTTTCTATGGCTCGCAAGCATGCATAGTACATATGCTGCTTATAGCCATCTGTATCTTGCCACCAGCCATCATTGGTAATGACGAGGAGTATCTCGGCACCTCTACGGGTGAAGTCAGCTACGTGTCCTGGGAATACACTCTCGTAGCATATCAGCGGAGCTACGTCTGGTTTATCTCCTGCATCAAAGTTTTTAGGATACGGATCTCTGCCGAGACTTCCACTTATCCCACCTAAGTCTAACTGAAGGAATTTTAAGAAGGAAAGTACTTCTGGATACGGCATTTTTTCCGCACCTGGTACTAGTTTCATTTTATGATAAAGGTCTGTCTCGCCACTTGGACTTACTTCCATAGCTGTGTTATAGCTTTCATAGTATTGTCCATTAGTTTCACGAGCTGTAGGCTGCATTTTCTCTCCTTTATCATACCAGTTATAAGTAGATATTCCCGTGATGATGTGGATCTGAGGATGCTTTTTAGCAAATGCTTTGAGCAAGCGTACACTTTCAAAATTGTCCATCTGATCTTCATCCACATATTCTACTACAGCAGTCTCAGGCATTACTACGTACTCAGTATTTGGAGTGATTTCCTTCTCTGCCATGGCCAGCATCTTTTTAAGGTTACTCACCTTCTGCCCATCTTCCCATTTTAGGTTTGGGTCTATGTTGGGCTGAACAAGGATGGTCTCATATTCGTCAGATTCATACATAAAGAATCGTTCAAAAGCAGAAAAGTAAAATGGAATCGAAATCAACATAGGAACAATAATTACCAAAGCAGGCTTCAACCAAGTGGTCCATTTTTTACTTTCTGATGTTACTGTTTTAAATATCAAAACATTAGCCCAGAGTACCCAAAGGCTTCCGCCGAGAGTCCCAGTGATTTCATACCACTGAACTACTTCATTGTGCTTGGCAAAGATATTGCCCAGTGTAAACCATGGCCACGTGATCTGCCAATTAAGATGCAGATGCTCGAATACGAGCCAGAGCATCACAAAGACAAGAAGTGCTTTGCCATCTCCTAATATCTTTCGTGCCTTGCGATATCCCCACCACGGTAGGTACATGACCGCTGCATTGGCAGCCATCATCACAAAGGTGATTAATAGACTGTGAGTCACGCTATTAGGTGCTTCGGCGTAGTACACCCACCACGAGAGTATAATATTCCAAAAGAGTAGAGCAGCATACATGATCCATCCACTACGTCTGGTGTTGTGCGTTTCTTTCTCTAAAAGCAGCAAAGGGACAAAAGCTATAAAGCCCAAGAAAAATAAATCTCTAGGAGGCCAAGCCAGCCAAAAGAGGATTCCTGGTAGCAGCGTGAGTAGCGTGAGTTTTAGTTTTCTATTTTGAATCATATCCGCCTACTAGTAGCACAAATTCTCCTTTAGGATCTTTCAATTCGAAATGGGCTAACACCTCAGTAACGGTTCCTCGTATGTGTTCTTCAAATTTTTTAGTTAGCTCTCTTCCGATACACACTTTTCGTTCTTCTCCCAAAAGCTCTTTTATCATAACCAGCGTTTTTACGATGCGGTGCGGACTTTCATAAAAAATGGTAGTTCGTTTCTCTTCTAGCAAATTCAGAATCTTAGTTTGCTTTCCTTTTTTGTGAGGTAAAAATCCTTCGTACACGAAAGTATCACAAGGCAATCCAGAATTGACCAAAGCCACTATGGCGGCTACGGCACCTGGGAGTGTGATTACCTGTAGGTCATGGGCTATTGCTTCTCTTATGAGCAGATATCCAGGGTCTGAGATGCCCGGCATTCCTGCATCTGAGCATACAGCAAAGTTTTCTCCAGCTTGTAGTTTCGAGATAACCATTTGCAAGTTTTTATGCTCATTGTGCTGATGAAAAGGAATTAACTTTTTCTCAATATTGTAATGGTCTAGTAGTTTTTTAGTCTGCCTCGTATCTTCTGCCAGCACCGCATCCACAGTGCCCAATATTTCTACTGCTCGGTAGGTTATATCTGCCAGATTGCCAATAGGTGTAGGTACTATATATAATGTTCCGCTCACTTTCGGGCAAAAATAGGTAATATTGAAACCGAAAGTGGGTAGATTTATCGCATATATAGTGTTTTTGCTAGTTGGTTCGTTCGCAGCCACTGCTCAGCGGGTTTCTACACTTAGGACTTTGCCAGATGCTTTGAAGGAAAATTCGGGTTTAGCCTTTTACCCTAATAGCATTCTCTATTTTATAAATGATGGGGGAAATGCCCCATTACTCCACAGATACGATACCGTAAATAATGACTATAGCACGGTGACTGTGCTCAATGCATCTAATGCCGACTGGGAAGACCTAGCTCAAGATACAGAAGGGAATCTGTACATAGGCGATATAGGAAATAATAGCAATAACCGGCAAAACCTAAAGATATACAAATCAGTGAATCCCGAGACTATAGCTAGTAATGAGATTACTGTAGATACTATCTCATATACGTATAGTAATCAGACTACTTTTCCGCCAGAATCTGATTCGCTTAATTTTGACTGTGAAGCGATGCTCTGGTATAAGGATAGCATATACTTATTTACCAAGAATAGAACGAGTCCGTACGATGGGTGGTGTTATATGTATGTACTGCCCGATGAGCCAGGAGAATACGTGGCTCAACTTAGGGATAGTGTGCAGTTTACAGCTATGAGCAAGGAAGCAGGATGGATAACTGGAGCAGACATACGAAATGATTCGCTGGTGCTACTCACTAGTGGTAAAGTACGTTTGGCTCCGGCTTTTAACTCGGCACCTTTGGGGAGCCTATCTTGGACTACGTATGACGTGGGTTTTTCTCAAAAGGAAGCCATTGTATTTGGTGCATCTTCAGATAAAATTTTCATTTCAGACGAACTCTTTATTATTGGGAATAAGCTGTACCTATTAGATTTGGCCAAAATCAATGCTAGCTTAGACGATCTGTTTAGTTCCAGTTTTGAAGTAAAACAAACAAGCACCACGCTGCATATAAAGTTGCAGAAAAGAGCAAAAGCAGAACTACATATCTATTCTATAATGGGTGTGAAAATGTACGATGTGCCATTCGAAAAGGAGTTGTTCATTAGCCAAGAAGAACTTGCGGCTGGTAATTACATTATTCAACTTTTTGTAGCAGGAGAAAATTGCAGCTTTAGGTGGGCCAAGTCCGAATAATTTTACCTTTGTAGCGGAATATGCGAATCGCACTGCTCAGTTTAATTTTACTTGTACTCATGTCATTTTCATCAGAAGAAGAACCTAGTTTCAAAGACCTACAACTCGAACACTATCGCGTGTTGCAAGCTTATCAAGAAAAAGGGGAAGATGTGTTTGCTAAGCTCAAAGCCAAGGAGGTAAGCCACTTTGGGTTTGATATGTTTATTAGAGCTTTCAAGTTTGAAGAGGATCTAGAAGTGTGGGCTAAGAATAAGGAAGATTCTACCTACCAGCTTATCGCCACCTATAAGTTTTGTCAGAACATAGGTGAGCTTGGCCCAAAACGAAAAGAAGGCGATAAACAAATACCTGAGGGTTTTTATAACATAAGCAAGTTCAATCATGAGAGTGCCTTCTTCTTATCTCTTAAGGTAGATTACCCTAATGCGAGTGATTCTGTATTTGCAGATAAGAAAAGTCCGGGTGGTATGATTTTCATCCACGGAGGATGTAACACAATAGGCTGTATTCCTATTACGGATGAGTGGATTAAGGAAGTTTATGTTTTCTGTGTGGAAGCTAGAAGTGGGGGCCAAGCGGATATTCCTATTCAGATTTTCCCTACACGACTAACGGACGAAAACTATGGCCTACTCAAGGAGCAATACAAAGAAGAATCGCTACATAAATTCTGGGGTCAACTTAAAAGGGGTTATGATCTATTTGAGAAAAGCAATGAGCTTCCAGAGGTCGTGATAATGCCCGGGGGGGAGTATAATTTTAGGTGAGAATTATTGGTAAGTTTTAGTTTATAGCAGTAAATATGATGCCAAAAATAACTTCGAAAAAATATTTAAAAACAGGAAGAATAACAGCATTATTTTCTTTCCTAATTGGGACCGTCATTTTTGCTCTTTACTATTTCACTTCTGCATTTATGCTTCTTTTTATTGGATATGCATTTGTCGTATTTGTAGGTATACTAAATCTGATATTGCTATTTGTTATTTTAGCTCGTGCTAACTCGGATAGCGAAAATCGAGCTAAGCTGCTAAAGACTAGCGGGCTACTACTCTTAAATATTTCCGTTATGCTCTTTTACTGTTGGGTGGCAATTGTGTTACTTGGAACAATGAGAATAACATTTACGAATAATACCGAGAATCAAATAACGGATATAAACGTGGTAGGCTGTGGCGGCGGGTACATTGACCAATTAGAAGTAGGAGAAAGTACAACTGTGTGGGTCAAAATTATTGGTGATTGCGATATATCTATCGACTATTTATATAATGGAAAGCGTGAAAGAGAAGAGGTAATAGGTTATGTTACTTCAAGTATGGGCCAAAAATGGACATATAAAATTAGCAGGAAAAACATCAAATTAGTTCCTCTGGCTAACTTATAGCGAATAATTTAAACACTACGGTCTATACCCGCTTTTCTGAAATATGGCTTGGTGGTTTTTGTCTGCTATCAGATCTTGGATAGTCAGGTTTGGGTTCTTATCCATATACTCTCGTACTATCTGCCAGCCAAACCAAGCACCTACTCGCGGGCTACTACCATTCTGAAAAGGAGTAGTAAATGGAGCATCGTTGAAATAGTGTTTTTGGTACTCGTTTTTATCTGTGCTAAAGAGTATTTCCTTCTCTATTAGATAGGTCCACATATCGCTCTCTTTTTCCTGTGCCCACTCTAGCTGCCCAGCTAGGTAGTTTATCTTGAGCGAATCGTGATATTCTGGGAGCAATAAATCCATTAGATATAGTTTTTTGCCCTCATAAATGGCTTGTTCCATAAAATTAGAAGATGGATGCTCCTTTACTATATAATTAGCAAAAGTCTGAGCACAGTTGGGTACTACTCTATACGGTTCAAATTTCTTCACTCGATACACAGGAAAGTTTTGCGGATCTATAAGAGAATATACCTCAAAGTCGCTCCCTAGATATAAGTCTAGCCCTACTAAAAATTGCTTGTCTGCCGCGTCGTACGCAGATCCATAACGCAGGGTAGATATAAAGGTAGTCGTGTTTTCTATCTTTTCAGCGGGGAAATAGCTTTGGATATATTTCGCGAGATTATTTAGCCCTTTCTTCTGTTCCTCGAAATCTCCAAAAACCTCCTGAGTTTTTTCGTATAGTCTATACATATCTTTATCTGCTATGTATTTGTATAGGTTTACTGCCACATCTTCAGCATTGCCATCAGGAGTTTGTACATTGGGTGCCACTATAGACTGGGTGTAGGTAGTATAGAATTTAGGGTATTGGGTGGCTAGTTGGTTTACATCATCCACACTATTGCACTCGAAAAGTGCTTGTTCAAAGCGAGTTACGCTTATATCTAACTCTATGTTAGATAAATCTTTTACGTGAACATTGTCCTTGCAACTGGTGAGCGTAGCAAGAAAGCAGATTATTAGAACTTTGTGTAGAAGTATTAATTTTTTAGGCATAACCTTTGCAATAAGTAGAATTAAATAATTATCAATATGAAAAACATTACAATATTAGTTTTGGGTATGCTTATAACTCAACTATCTTTTGCACAAGGTGAGTTTAGATTTGGACTAAAAGGGTCTTCTAATTTTGGCTGGGTAGGCGGCACAAGTAAGAATATAGTGAATGACGGTACTACTGTAGCATTTGGTTATGGAATTATGGGAGATTATTATTTTAAACCAAACTATGGGATTAGTGCTGAAATTATGTTGTCTAACATCAAAAGTAAATTCACTGTTACTGAACCACTTGTTTTTAATAGTGTTCCGAGTGACACTGTGAATGACCTTCGCTATGAGTACAATATTCAATATTTAGATATACCACTTACCATGAAATTTAGAACTAAAGAAATAGGTAATATGACTTACTTCGGTCAGTTCGGAGTGTCCATGGGTTTTGCTCTCAATGCTAAAACTAGTATAGTAAGTACCGGGCTGCCTAAGTTTATATCTGATCAAGAACCTACAGAATATCGGGTAAATGGTGCTGAAGGGGATGCTTTTACAGTAAATAACTTTGATGATAAGGTGTTCTTATTTCGTTTACCATTGATAATAGGTGGTGGTGTAGAGTACAAAATGGCAGGGAGTACTTCGCTACAAGCCGGGGTGCGTATAGCAAATACATTTACAGATATGTTTGTGAAAGACAAGACTGCTATTGCTAAGAACAATTATGTAGCTCTCTCTGTTGGGGTGTTATTTTAATAACAACTTAAAGAAAAGAAATACATGAAGATTGCTCTGGTACAACTCAACTATGTAATAGGTGATATAGAAGGGAATACTGCCAAAATACTAGCTGAGATAGCCAAAGCAAAAGACGCTAAGACAGATATTGCTGTTTTTTCGGAACTAGCTATCTGTGGCTATCCTCCAAAGGATTTACTAGACTACCCCAGTTTTATAGAACGCTGCGAAACAGGCCTTGCAATTATATGCGAAGCAACTGAAGGAATAGCTGTGCTAGTAGGTGGTCCTGCATGGACTGGACTGCAAAAAGGAAAGAAATTATATAACTCAGCCTTCTTTTTCGCAGATAAAAAACTGCTGCGTAGAATAGATAAAACACTACTTCCTACCTACGATATTTTTGATGAGTACCGCTACTTTCAGCCCAATGAGGTGTTTGAATGTGTGGAGTATATGGGCGAGCTAATAGCCGTGACTATATGCGAAGACCTATGGAACCTGGACGATGAGAAACTCTATAAAGTGACTCCTATGGATGAGCTCTATGGGCAGAAGCCAAGTGTGATGATAAATCTGAGTGGCTCGCCATATAGTTATAATCACGTAGAGAAACGTAGAAACCGTATGCAGCTTAATGCCAAGACTTACGGACTTCCTCTAGTTTATGTGAATCAAGTAGGAGGGAATACTGATATTCTTTTTGATGGTGGATCTATGTTCATCAATAGAATGGGGGAGATAGTAGAGGAGTGCGAGTTTTATAAAGAAGATTTTAAAATAATAGAGTGGGATAGTGCCAAGATCTACGAAGATAACCACCAAGAATACTACGACTATGATATAGGCTTAATACATGATGCCCTAGTAATGGGGGTCCGCGACTATTTTAATAAAGTAGGTTTTAAAAATGCGGTATTGGGTAGCAGTGGTGGTATAGATAGTGCCGTAGTGCATGCCTTGGCAGCTGAGGCTCTAGGAGCAGAAAATGTGAAAGCTATCACCATGCCAAGTAAATATAGTAGCACCGGCTCTGTAGATGACGCTAAGAAGCTGGCTAAGAACCTTGGCTCACCATTCAGTAATATTTCCATTAAAGATGTGTTTGATAGCTTTAACGAGACGCTAGCTGAGGAATTTACGGGTACAGAACCCAATGTGACCGAAGAAAACTTACAAGCACGTGCCCGTGGTATTATGCTAATGGCGTACAGCAATAAGTTTGGCAATATGGTACTCAATACAAGCAACAAGAGTGAGAGTGCAGTAGGATACAGTACACTCTATGGTGATATGTGCGGTGGCTTATCTGTGATAGGAGATCTGTACAAAGAGCAGGTATATGAGTTGGCTAGATTTATAAATCGCTACGGAGAGGTGATACCCTACGAGATCATAAACAAAGAACCAAGTGCTGAGTTACGTCCAGATCAAAAAGACAGTGATTCACTTCCGCCATATGCTATTCTAGATAAAATACTATACCTATATATCGAAGAGCGAAAGGGTTGGAAAGAGATAGTAGCCATGAAAGAAGAAGGACTAGACGAAGCTCTGGTTCGTAAAATTATTCGAATGGTAGATCATAATGAGTATAAGCGTTTTCAAGCTAGTCCTACATTACGTATATCTCATAAGGCTTTTGGTTTTGGTAGAAGTATGCCGATTGTGGCTAGGTATAATCATTAGGTTCCATAGGCTATCCCTCATTACTAATGTATCTTTTAGTGTGTTTTGCTAAGGTTCATTCCGTATCCCAGAGTTTTAAGTGCCGTTTTATTTAGCATTTGATTCTTGTAAGTTCATTTTTTTCTCATTCAAAGAAACTATAGTAAACATTACTAGTCTTGGAAAATATCTAAATACCCACTCTGTTATGTTGCCAAAAACAGATAGGACCACTTTTGCTCTTCGCTCTTTAATGCTTTTGATAATAGCAGAGGCGACTTGTTCTTGACTTTGTTTTAAGATTTCTGGTCTTTTTTGTATAGGTACTAGTTTTCCATCAGATGAGAGCATTCGCTTGCTCGCATCATTCTGAGTAAAACTAACATAGCATATCCCAAAGTGAATACCTGTATAGTTTAATTCTATTCTCATAGATTGCCAGAATGCTGTTAATGACATTTTTCCTGCACAATAAGCTGAACCAGCAGGTAGGCCGTGCATACCTGCTAAGCTAGAAATGAACATCACACTGCCTTTGGTTAATTTCATGTAAGGTAAGGCTGCTTTTGTTGGCATTATGGTTCCTAAAGTATTGCTGAGAAAGACTTTAGTAAAAATATCTGGGTGGAGGTTCTCAAAAGAATCATCCATGGTAAGACTGGCATTGTTTACCAGAATATCAATTTTTCCGAAATGGTTTACGGTTTCTTGCATTAAGCGTTCGCACTCTTCATAAGAAGTAATGTCAGCTGCTACTGCCAAAACATCAAAGCCCATTTGTTCTAGTTCCTTTTTTACAAGTTCGAGTTTCTCCTGGTTTCTTCCGTTGATGACTATTGATGCACCTTGCTTTGCTAAGCCTATCGCTGTAGCTTTTCCTATGCCTCCTGACGAGCCAGTAATGATGGCAACTTTATTTAAAAATGTAGATTTCACTTTAAATATCCGTTTTTATTAAACCAATCAAAGCACTCATCTATTGCCGTTTCTATAGGTGTTTGAGGTAGTCCTAGTTCTCTCCTTGCTTTTTCTCCGCTGTAGTAGTGTTCTTCGGTAGCTATTATTGCCAACTCTGTGGTTACTTGGGGGGGATAACCAAAGATTTTGGCAAAAAATGAGTTTATTTTACCAAAGCTTGTTATCGTAAAAGATGAAAGTTTTCTGGTTACCATTTCAACTCCTATCGTGCTTGCTATTTTGTCAAATGCCTCTTTGTAGGTGAGGTTTTCGTTACTTACAATATAGCATTCTCCTTTGCGGCCTTGAGTGAGAGCATTCGCTATAGCAAAAGCTACGTCTTTCACCGCTACAAAATTTTTGCCTCCAAGACTATAGCCAGGCACCTTCCTGCTATGAACGCTTAGTATCATTTGACCAGAACTAGGTTTAGAATCATAAGGTCCTATCATAAAAGTGGGGTTAATGACTATAGCATCTAGTCCTTCATCTCTTACTGCTTTTTGAACAAGAACCTGTGCCTTATATTTTGAATCCATATAGTCAAGTCCGTATCTTTCACCCTCATATGCATTTTTTTCTGTGCCCGGGTTAAGTTTAGTCCCAGATCCAAATGAGTTTGCAGTTCCGATGTAAATCAGCCTTTTTACTTTATGTTTTAAACATGCGTTAATTACTGTTAAAGTGCCGTCTATGTTTACTCTATTTACTATTTCAGATTTGGAGGGCCACATCGCCGTGCTAGCAGCACAGTGAACAACGTAGTCAACTCCGTCTACTGCTGCTTCTACATCTTCAGGGTTCAATAAGTTGCCTCCAATTTTTGTTATATTGAGGTTGTCGATTGTCGGAGATTTTTTTCCGTTTTCAGACATTGCAATAACTTCATAATCTCTGCTGAGTAATTCTCTTACCAAGTTAGATCCAAGAACACCATCTGGTCCTGTTACAAGTACTTTCATATTATCTTTAATTTGTTTTTTTTAAGGTTGATTAATTATTAATTTCTTACATTCAATTCAAAAGAAAATCAGCTTCTCAAATTCTCGTTGTTTTATGCCGCTAATATATTGGTACGTATGTTAATAATACGGCTTTTGAGCAAGTAGTCGGCTGTCATTACTCTCGCAGCTGTCTCTATTGTTAAGATTTTTTTGTTCATGTTCTTTTCTCATTTTGATAGTTCAAAGGTGCGGAGAGAATACAAGGATTTATAATCGAATGACGAAGTAGTGCTTGCGTATTGCCGCAATTTAGTGATATGGTATTAATTATTTGTTTTAATTTAGCATAATATGTTTATGTAGGAATGGATTTCTATTTGTATAGTGATAAGTAGTATATAAATAGGTGCGTTTCGAAACGGGTTTGTAAAATTCGATAAAATAGACTAAGGAGATTGTGTAGAGTGTATTTGAGAGAAACGTATGTAGCCTTATCTGCGAGCACTAAATTCTTATATACAATTATGTGTATAGCAAATTCTATAGTAACGATTTGGGCCGACTTAGCATAGACGTAGTTAAGTCGTCTTGAATTGGTTTATTAAGTGAGGCTACCCTTAGTGTATTGGCATAGCGAAGAAAGAGCTATGCCTAATACGAATTTTAATCTTGTGGTATAAACAACATGAATACTAGACTCTTATAGGTAAATTACCTTTACATTAATAGTTTTGCTTGCTTTTAGCTCAAAGCTTGCTTTTGCAAAGTTAGGTCTGTTGGTGAAACCAATGGATTGAAAATTTGAAAATCCAATGCCCTCAATTGGGAAAATAAAACCTTTATCAATTTTGCCATTCTTGTTTTCATCATGTAAAATATTGACAGCATATATTCCTGGTGGAATATGCTCAAAGGTTAAAGTGGATGAACCATTTATGATTTTTCCTTTCAATATTTGGTATGTTTTCTCATAATATTCGTCAGGAATAGAGCCGTCTTTATTGTATAGTGCGAACTGAACTACTCCTGTAGAATTGCGTAAGTCTTTTACCTCAATGGTCAAAGAATGACTAGTAGCTTTGGGTCTGCTAAAGGAATAAAGCGACAGAGAAAAAGTAAATGCGATGAGAAGAATTAGAGATTTTTTCATTCTATTTTTTTTTACTGGCTAATCTTTCTTTGGCTGTATCTACCAGATAATAAATCATAGGTACTAAAAATACAGTTAGAATTAAGGATGAAAGGAGTCCGCCAATAATAACCCAAGCAAGACCATTCTTCCATTCGGCTGCTGTACCTGTAGCCAGAGCTATAGGTAGCATCCCTATTACCATAGACAAGGTAGTCATTAAAATAGGTCGGAGTCTTCCTTTCCCTGCTATCAGCAATGCTTCTTTAAAGTGCTTTCCTTCTTCTTTTAGTTGATTGGTGAAATCTACAATCAGGATAGCATTTTTCACTACTAGTCCCATCAGCATTATTAAACCTAGTAAGGCAAATAAGCTCAAATTACTCATAGATAAGTTCAGGGCAAAGAATGCTCCAATAGCTGCCAAAGGAATGGAGAATAGCACTACAAATGGATATACAAAACTGTCATAGAGTGCTACCATAATCAGGTATATCAGTAAAAATGAGATTATTAGAACAGATCCTAGTGCTCCAAAACTGTCATTTTGTCTTTTTATATCACTTCCCCAAGTCATCTCTATCCCTTCTTGCAATGGGTTTTCGTTAAGAAAAGAAACTACTTCATCTGCTACCGTTCCCGATGGTCTTCCTAGTGCATCTGCGGTAAGTGTCACTGCCGGCTGACGATCTTTTCGTTCTAATAGGGAAGGTGAGTTATCTTGCTCCACTGTTGCAAATTGAGAAACATTTACAGCCATTCCCATTGGGTTTATTATCGTGAGGTTTTTTACGTCTTCGTAATTCTGTCTATCAAATTCATTGAGCCAAATCCTAACTGGGTATTCCGTTCCGTTTTCGGTCATTGTAGCATCGTCGTTCCCTGTAAATGCAGTACGTAGATTCATTCCCACGTATGCCGTGTTCAGTCCTAGTCTTTGCATTCTATCTTTGTCTGGAATTACTTTGTACTCAGGACTTCCCGCTTCTACAGAGAGTCGCACATTATCTGCCCCAGGTATTTTTTCTACTATTGCTTTTAGGTCAGTTCCGCTTTTCATAACCAGATCTAGGTTACTACCACTTAAGGTAATTTCGATAGGTGCTGTGCGAGGTATAAGACCTAATGCTGCCATAGAATAGTTGATACTCGGGAATTTTTCTTTCAAGTCTTCCCGCAGTGCTATCATATATGTCTCCGTAGGCAGGTTGTCTAGTTCCTTTTTATCCTTTAGTTGAATGGTGAATTCTGTTTTGTTTACTGAACCTACTCCCAAACTTCCGAGTCCTGTGCTTGGTCCACCCACGTTACTAAATACGGTAGCCACCTCTGGTTGCGAAATTAGATAGCTTTCTATTTTAGTAGAGATCAAGTTGTTCTCCTGTATCGCAGTAGTTTTATCATATTCTAATGCCAGTTTAAATTTTCCTTGATCACCCGTTGAGATTAATTCTTTACCTATAATTCCTTGTTTTATAATACCAGCTGTCATCACAAAAAGCAATAACACAATCCCAGTAAAAATGATTTTGTGCGAAAGCACCCATTCCAATATTCTACCATACCAATTGGTAAAATGGTCCAGTTGTTTTTCGAACCAAAGCAAGAATCGATTGAAGAAATTAGTAGGTTGTAAGTCTTCTTTTTTACCGAGACGAGAAGCCAACCATGGGGTAAGCGTAAAACCTACCAACAAACTGGTGAGTGTAGAAGTGATCACTACCACAGAGAATTGCATGAGCATATCCGCTACGAATACTTGTAAAAAAAGTATAGGTAAAAATACTACAACATCTACCAGAGTAATAGAAAGTGCAGAGAATCCAATCTCCATTCTACCATCCATCGAGGCTAGTTTTTTCTCTTTCCCCTTGTCTAAATGCTTTTGAATATTCTCTAGTACCACAGTGGCATCATCTACCAATATCCCAATAATGAGGGACATGGCAAGCAGGGTCATTAAGTTTAATGTATAACCCAATAACCACATTGCTGCAAAGGCCGTTACTAAGGAAGTAGGGATTGCAATTAGCACAATTATTGAGTTTCTGAAACTTCGTAGAAACAGTAACATCACCAAAGAAACCAGCAATACTGCCAGTATTAAGTCAAATACCACAGAGTTAACGGCAGCTATTGTATTGTCCGTGCTATCAAGTGCTATGATGAATTGTACGTTGGCATTTTTGTTTTGTGTCTCTATGGATTCAAATTTTTCTCTTATCAATCTAGAGACATCTACAGCATTGGCATCTCCTTGTTTTTTGAGCATTAACCCAATACCTGCTTTCCCGTTATATCTACTGTAAGAAGAGGTTTCTTTGATTCCATCTATTACACTGGCTACATTTTTCACGTACACCGGACTGCCGGGTATAGGCATGGCTATTTGTACATTTTCAATATCCTCAATAGTGGCAAATTTGCCTGTTAATCGTACCGTATTATTTTCTTGGTTTGTTTGTACTTTTCCTGCGGGCAAATCCAATCCTGAACGGTTGATGGATTCTACTACCTGAAAAAGGGAAACTTTATAACTCTTTAGTTTATTCTGATCTACTTTTACCTGTATTTCTCTTTCTTCTCCACCCAAAAGTGTGATTTCTGCAACTCCTTTTAGTTGTTGTATTTGAGGTAGATAATCATCCTTCATTCTTTGATAAAACTCCGTAGAAGGTAAATCACTAGTAGCACTAATAGACATTATAGGCAGATCATTTGGAGATACCTTACTCATCTCCGGGCTCAATATGGCTGCGGGCAGATCCTTGCGAATATTGTCAATATACCGCTGGGCATCTTGCATTGCATTATCCAGATTGGTTCCGTATTTTAAGTTGGCTATAATTACGGATGCATTCGGTAATGATTTAGATACCAAATAATCTACTCCTTCCAAATTGGATAAAGCATCTTCTATTTTTCTAGAAACGGACGTTTCTACTTCATTTGGCTCTGCCCCTGGATATCCTGTTTTTATTACGATTACTGGCTGATTAAAATCAGGCATTAACTCGTAACTCAGATTTTGATAGCCAATAAAGCCCAATAGTGTAAGCACACTAAAAAGCACAATAATGAGGGAAGGACGATTGATTGAGATTTCTGTTAAATTCATAATTTATTTTTAATTGAAAGAAACATTTGCTCCCTCGAATAGATTAATCAAGCCATTGGTTACCACTATATCACCTTCATTAATTCCATTTATAATGACCGATTTGTTCTGAATCTTTTGAGAAACAGTAACACTCTGTAATTGTGCTTTCCCATCTTTTACCAAATACACTTGTGGGTCAGTAGAGCTCCCTATTATAGCCGAAGATGGGATAAGAAATCCTTTGCCAACGGCTTTGTTTTGAAGAGATACTTCACCAAACATACCCGCTTTTATTTTAGAACCCTTTAGGTTGGTCACTGTGAATTGTATAGGGTAGCTACCTCCCATATTGGCTTTACTTCCTATCATAGTAGCTTTCCCGGTAAGTGGTTGGTTAGGATATACATCTCCTGTTACGGTATAGGTGTCACCTAATTGGAATAGACTCAAATCATTTTCTGATACACTAATAGTGAATTTCAAAATAGCGATATCCGTGATTTGAAGTAAGGGAATTCCTGGTGCTGCAAAAGCTCCTACTTCAGTAAATTGCATCGTTACTACCCCGCTAAATGGAGCTTTTATAGTGGTCTTGCTTAGCTGCTCCTGCAGTGTTAATTTTTGGATTTTCGCAGTTCGTAAACCGAGTGTTGTCTTCTCTAATTGCACTCCCTTAATTGCTTCAGATTGAGCCAAAATAGTATATCTGTTTACATCCATTTCTAAACCTTCTATTTGTACATTTACAGATTGCAGTTGTAGTTTAAGAAGAGAGTTGTCTAGCTGTACAAGAGTTTGACCTTGTAGTACATAGTCGCCTGCATCTACAAAAACACGGTTTACTTTTCCTTGCGTTTCTGCACTGATTTTAGTTTCTTTATTTGCGTCAAAATTGCCATTGAAGACTAGTTTATGGTCTATTTCTTCTAAAGTTAAAGTTTGTGCTTCTACTTGTATAGCTTGCTCTTTATCGTAGTGAAATATTTTCTCTGTTGCTATTTCTTTATTTGATTTAAGCTTAAAGACAAAAGCTGCAACAAGTGCAACACCTGCTAGTATTGTTATTATTTTTTTCCAATTCATATCGTTTTATTTTTAATTTATTATAAGTTTCCTGTTAGTTTTTTGAGTTCCAAATCTGCTTTGAGATAGTCTATTATTACTGAAAGATTTGTTTGTTGGGCTTCTCGCAATGCGTTGTCTGCCAAGAGCACATCTGTAAGTGAAGCTACTCCTTGTTCTTGTTGTAAAAGAGTGTTGCTGTATATTTTTTGAGCTAATTGTATTTGTTGATTGGATGTTTCTATAGCTTGGTAGCTAGTGTTTCTTTGAGCGTTTGCATTGGCTATTTGCATCGTATTTTGGTCGTCTACCAGGCTTGATTTTAGTTCATTGTTCTGAAGTTCTATTTTCTTTTGGTGTACCCGGTGTAGCGTAGCAGTGCCATTAAAAATAGGGTAGGAGACTTGTAAGCCAGCAAAGCCTATGGGGTAAAAATTCAAAAATGTGTTTGGCTTTTTGTCGTACCCAAAACCCGAAGTACCATAACTACCCATAAGATTCACACTTGGCAGATATCGAGAGTTATTCAACGTTTTTAGTTCGCTACTCAGTAGTTTATTCTGAATAGTGATTAAGCGATAATCTAAAGATGGGAGAGCAGTGTATTCGTTTTGATTTGTAGCCACTATTGAAGTTTCTACTTCGAAGGCTCTTTCCGTAGGTATGCCTATCGCAAATTTCATAGCACGAAGCACCTGTTCTAGTTTGCTCTGTATTGTAGTATTTTTAGTGCTTAGTTGTGCCACCTGCAGTTCTACCTTTCCTACATCTGTTCCAGTAGCGAGTAGCTGGTCATTAAGTAATTTTAGGTTGCTAAGTAGTCTATTTGCATTTGCTAAGTTACTTTCCAGAAAATCCAGTTGAGCCTTTAGAATTTGGGCATTATAATATAGATTAGATATCTCAAAATAGATTTGCTCCTTACTCTTCTCATACTGAAGCGTAGTCATCTCCATGGCTATTTTCGACTTTTTTATACCGCCATATATCTGAGGATTATATAGGGGAATAGCCAGTTGTAGATTTGCACTAATGTTATGCGGCACACCAAATTGTGTTTCCTTAAATTTTCCTTCTGGTGCCGTAGGATCAAAGGTAGATAGTGGCATGAGCTGGTATGGCAGATTAGTGAAATATTTATAATCTGCATTAGCGGTTAGCTTCGGTAGCAGATTGGCTTGCACCTCTTTCTGCTTATCTTGGCTTAGTATTTCATTGTTCAGTCCTATTTGCAGATTCTTATTGTTAACCTGAGCGGTGTCTAAACACTGCTGTAAGGTCCATTGCTGGGCATTGCTTGTGGTCCATAGCAATAAGCTAAGGGGTAAAACAATTGTAAGTTTGTGAATGTTTACTAACTTCATGTATAAATTTTTTTTATTTCAATGATTAATTATTTATCTTATCTGTTCCGCCGTGTCCACCTGAAACAATACCCATAATTTTCACACTTAGGTAGATGTATTTGAAAAACTGAATAATTGGATTAAACATTCTTCTTCGTTGTGCTTTTGAAATTTTCTCTTTCATCTGTTTCTATTTTGATACTTATTCAGGTATCAACCACCAAAATGGCTTCATCTTAGCCTTGTAGATAAATGCGTAATGCAATGTCAATTTCAACCAATGTCCAGCCAGCCCTATATCCCCAAAGGTTTTGGATAAGACTCGACCACCGGTGGTTGGGTACTTTATATAATCTGGTACTATAGGAAAAGTAGTGATACTAATGCCACTACCTCTGAGCATACCAAAACCAGCAGAAGCAATGCACGCAGCTCCCATATTGCCCATCGATCCTTTATGTTCTTGGCTTTCTTTTCCATTTTCAATGGAATCTATAATGTTATCTGCTACTATTTTCGCGGTTATCCCAGAAGGCATTCCAGTTCGCGGAGGAGATGGGAAAATAGCCGTTCCATTTTTACTCGTTCGAGGTTTAGAAATGGAATGAGGAGGTGCAAATGCAATGCCTGGTGCAAAAACATTTAAGTAGCTAGGGTTTTGATATGTCTCTGGCCAATCTTGCACTGACCAATCCTCATAAGCCTTAGGATTGTAATTAGCATCTACTAGCATAAAACCTTTAAAAAGTTTTTCGGTAATATCTTCTTTCGATTTACCATAAGCCTTAAAACCATGTCCAGAAAAGGCTGGGATTAGCATAGCAAAATCAAAATCCTCAGTATGGAATTCTCCTTCTAAGTTTTCGTAATGCACTTTTCCTTCTTCTACTTTGAATACTCCTGCTCCCAGTATGAATTTTATACCACGGTCTGCATATATCAGTTCTACAAGGGCACTAGATTTTATAGTTTGCTTGCCGTACGTCAGTAGCATTCCATCCATCCCAAAATCACCCAGTTCATTCTCATTGGTAATCCATGTAAGCTCCACTTTATCTCTTACTCCATGTCTCACGAGTTCACTTTCTACATTCAGAATGTATTCAAATGCAGCTCCTTGACAGGTGGCTTTTGGATGTCCAGTTCCAATAATAATTTTAGCACTTTTAACTGTAGTTTTTAAGCTTTCAATAAGATTACTTAGACCTTGCCAAGCATGTTGTGCATGGTCATACGTACACACCGAAAATGCCTTGTTTGTCCCTGGTAGTAATCCCTCTGTAAGTTCAAAAGCGAGTTTAGGACCTGTTGCATTTATCAAGTAATCGTAGGCAACCTGCTCTTGTTTTTTATCTCCAGTGGTGTATTCCACCAATACATAAGGACTTGCTTGTGTATCATCTCCTTCTGGGTGAAAAGAAACAACCTTGGCTTGTTTAAACCCAATCCCTTTCTTTTTGTACAAAGGAATTAATGGGAAATAGATACTTTCTGCCTTCATACGGCCAGTTCCCACCCAAATATTAGACGGTACCCACTGGTAATTTGAATTAGGAGAAACCACCAACACCTCGTGCTCCTTGGAGAGCTTTCTTCTCAAATGCGAAGCTGCAGTATGTCCTGCTATGCCAGCCCCGAGTATTACTATTTTAGCCATACTATTTCGTATTTACTTTAGTAGTATTAACTGACTGTCTTTTACTCCCGTAATCCAGTGTTTTACCAGAGGTTCTATTTCTATATAGGATCCAGGAGAAAGTGTCTTTTTTAGGTTCTTTTCATTCTTGAAAATCACTTCTCCTTGAATACAAGTAAGTATCGTGGGAACTTTTGTAATATGCTCCTTTAGTATGCCTTCTTTTTTTATTTGTAACGCCGTAGCTGTTCCTTCGATACCTTTAAAAAATGCCTTGGCAGATACTCCTTTCTCTGTAGTATGTAGTTCTTTTAGGGTCATCTGAAATAGGTGTTATAAGTTTGAAAAGATTTTTTCAAATCTGAAATAATAAGTGCGGCTTCCTCTTTATTTTTCGCATCATCTAGAGCTTTTACGAGTTGCATATGAGGATGTAACCACTTATGCAATTCATCATGGCTTTCACCAGACATTGTGCAGCTTTTGATTAGGCGTTTATTTTGGTCTTCCAACTGCTCGGCTAATTCCTCGTAGTCACTATCGCTGTATTCATTCAAAATGTTTTCTGCTTCCAAAATGAATGGTGTCATCTCCGCATTGACTTTCCACCTCTCACCATTGTTTAGTTCTATTGCTACGTCTTTATGACTGCTAGAATCATTGCAACTCATTGTGAATAGTGCTAAAGACATTATCGTTACCATTATTAAATTTTTCATTGTTGTTTTTTTATAAGTGTTAGTAATGATTGTATTGTATAGTCTCCTTTTTGTTGAATATCAAATTGAAAGTTTGCTCCTCTCCATTTGAACATCTGTAGTCTCATAGTACCCATTACTATATGTGCGAGGTCCTCAACTGGAATAGCATTTGTAAAAACATTCGTCTTTTGCCCTTCTAATAATATTGGTTTTAGATGTTTCATTTTCATCTTCATTATCTTGAGAATATTTAAATTTATTTGCTCACTCACTTCCATTAATCCATCATAGAATACAGCTCCCACAAAGTGAGGATTTTTGTGGAAGAATGAAAACTGATTTTGGAATAGTATAATGAACTTCTCTTCCGAATTTAGATCATTGTCTAGTGCAGTAGTATATCTCTCATCCATATTGTTAGCTAAGTAAGCTAACAGACCAATCACTATTTTTTCTTTGCTAGCAAAATGCCTGTAAATAGCAGCCTCCGTAAAACCCATTTCCTTCGCCAGGTTTTTGATGGTCAAGCCACTTACACCTGATTCAGTCAAGATTTTACCTGCGACTTGTATTATTTCAAGTTGTCTATCAGTGAATGTATTAGTCATTATTTATATTTTTAAAATTGAGAAAGGATATGCCCATCCATACTACAGAAGCTGTCATAGCTATAGCACCTATTAGTACTAGTATTGGAGACATCCCAAGATAGAGTTCTGCAAGTATGCCTATTGGCATAAGTAAGCCAGTAAGGGCAAGCCAAGATATAGTCTTGGTATTCTTTATTTTGTCTTGAAAATGCAGTAGTAGGTAACCCATTAAAATATTGAGAAAAGCAAATAAGTTGCCGTGAACGTGTGCTAGCCTAGACTCAAAATGTTTTCCATTACTGTAGGACTCTGCCCATTCTTTGGCATTGGGAGCGAAATCCCTAAGGTAGATAAGTAGGAATCCGTATGCCATAAATAAGCCCATTACTAAGAAACCAATTGCGATGTTGTTTTTGCCGTTCATAATATTGTTTTTTATAAGTTAGTGAATGTTCACTAACAAAGGTAAGCGTATTTTATTGGGGTTTCCTAATAAATTGTAAAGTTTAGCCTTTGGAGGTGTATGTAGGAGCTAGGGAGTCTCTATGGAAATGGTATCCCAGCTATTGAATAAAGAGGAGCAGTTAACTTAATAAGGTGATTTTTTATTCGCCTTTTACTCTCAGTACCCGCTTGCCTCACGAGCAAACTGTACTTTTAAGTAATGCACCTGTAGCTCGTTTATTTTGAGAGCAATGAAATAATGTCCGTTGGGTAGATCTGCATTTGGAGTCCACTGAGCATTGTATTTCTCAGGAGTAAGGTTTCGCTGTTCTAAGATAGCCACTTTTCTTCCTTGCATATCAAATACAAGTAAGCTCACTTCCGCAGCTTTAAATACGCCGTAGTTTATCAGAAGACTAGATGTAAATGGATTTGGACTAGCCGTGTATATGATCCCCTTGTCTAGGTGCAAGTCGCCTGTTCCCATTAGTCCTTTGCCGTCTACGGCTATATCCCACGTGCCTTCTAGTACACCATTGCCATCATCTGATAGAGCTACGATACGGTGTGTAGCATCGTATTG
>DNBZ01000312.1:0-3194 GCA_003484585.1 Bacteroidota bacterium
CCGCTGCTATGAGCTATGTTGCCGCCCAAAAAACAGCTCCCTTTGCTAGCAGGATCTGGCGGATAGAATAGGCCGACAGCTTTTACTGCTTGTTGAAATGTTTCATTTATAACTCCACTCTCTACGGTAGCCTGAAAATTTTGTTCATCTATATCCAGTATTTTATTAAACCTTTCCATAGAAAGGGAGATGCCACCATTTACCGGTAAGCTGCCTCCGCTCAGTCCGGTTCCAGCTCCTCTGGGAGTTACAGGAATGCTATTTTCTGTGCAGAAAGCTAAAATTTTAGACACCTCCTTTACTGTCTTTGGTTTAGCTACCACTTCTGGTAAATAAACCAAATCCTCTGTATAATCACTTGCATAATTTTCTAAAACTTTCGGGTCTATGAAAATGATGTCTTCGGCTACTATTTTTTTAAGTTTATCTATCCACTCCATTTGTCTAGTTCATTTAAAAATTTCGTTATTATTGAAGCAAATTTATAAGAAGGATGAGAAACACACTTTTATTGCTATTCATTAGCTTTACACTATTTACTTACAGTCAAAAGCGAAACATAGAACTTACTGACATTTGGGCTGGAGGAACTTTTTACCCTAAGACTATAAGTGGTTTTGTAAGCCTCAATGATGGCAAGTCATATTGTATTCAGGAGCGAAATGAAGAGGAGTATTCTGTGATAAACGCATATGATTATGTTTCGGGAGCTAAGACAAAGGAGATAATAAATGCTAAAGACGTATTTAGAGGTCAGAAGATAGATTTTGATGACTATCATTATAATGCAGATCAAAGTATTATCCTATTGTACTATAACTCTACAGCTATATATAGACATTCTAGTGTTGGCGATTTTAGAGTTTTTGACCTGAAAGGAAATATACAAACAGGTATAGGAGAGCAGGTGCGTTACCCAACTCTAAGTCCCAAAGGAGATAAGGTAGCTTATGTGAAAGACAATGATTTATATATCCTCGATTTAGTGAAAGGTAAAACCAAGAGAATTACTAAAGATGGAGCGTATAATTCTATAATAAATGGTGCTGTAGATTGGGTATACGAAGAAGAGTTTGGAATGAGTAAAGGTTTTGAGTGGAATGAAGATGGAACCAAGCTAGCCTACTTTAGATTTGATGAGTCTGGCGTGAAACAATGGCAGATGACTACTTATGGTAATTTGTATCCTGATTTCTATAAGTTTAAATACCCCAAAGCGGGAGAGGCTAATAGCGTGGTAGACGTATATATAGCAGACGCAATCAAAGGGAAGTGTAAAAAAGTGGAGCTAGGAAGTGCTAATGATCAGTATTTGCCTCGTATTAAGTGGACTAAAGATCCTAATGTGCTTTCGGTACAACGTCTTAATAGACTACAAAATAAATGGGAGATGCTTATGGTAACCGGTACAGCTGTGGAACCTGCTCTAGAGGAAACTAGTAAGTACTATGTAGATATCACAGATAATATATACTTCTTAAATGATGGAGAACATATGATAGTAAGTAGCGAGTCTGATGGGTATAAGCACCTTTATTTTCATAAGGTGGCGGGTCCACAGATCTATCAGATAACCAAAGGGAAGTGGGAAGTAGATGCCGTTTTGGGTATAGATCAAGCCAAAGAATTAATCTACTACACTAGTACAGAGGTTAATTCTACAGAGAGACATATCTACAGTATCGATTTTTTAGGTGAAAACAAGAAACGTCTGACCACAGAATCCGGATGGCACACAGCTGAGTTTAGTCAAGATTTTTCGCTGGCTCTTCATTCATATACATCTGCCACTAAGCCACATACGTATACTATAAAAAATAGTGCTTGGGAGACAGTTCGTGTGGTAGAAGACAATGCAGAGTTCATTAGCAGAAATGAAGCCTTTACTGTGGGAGATGTCACTTTTGACAAGCTAGAAGTAAATGGAGCAGAGCTCAATTACTACATGATAAAGCCAGCTTCGTTCAATGATTCTAATAAGTATCCGCTCTTTATGCATGTTTATGGTGGGCCAGGTTCTCAAACTGTGAAAAATAGTTTTGGGTGGAGCAATTACTACTGGCATCAAATGTTGGCCAATAAGCATAATATCATTATCGTATCTGTAGACAACAGAGGTACAGGAGCTAAAGGAGAGGAGTTTAAGAAAATGACGTATAAGCAATTAGGAAAGTACGAAACGGAAGACCAAATAGCAGCAGCTAGGTCCTTTGGCGACTTGGCCTACATAGATTCTAATAGAATAGGGATTTGGGGATGGAGTTACGGTGGCTATATGAGTAGTTTAGCCCTAGCCAAGGGAAATGATGTATTTAAAATGGCAATAGCTATAGCACCTGTTACCAACTGGCGTTTTTATGATAATATCTATACAGAGCGATTTATGGGCTTGCCACAAGATAATGCAGAAGGGTACGACAATAACTCGCCTATCAATTTTGTAAAGGATATAAAAGGAAAGTATCTTATAGTACATGGCACAGGAGATGATAATGTACATTTCGAAAATACCGTGATGATGGTAGACGAACTTATTAAAAACAATATACCATTTGATTCAGAGTTTTATCCAAATAAGAATCACGGGATCTACGGAGGGTACACGAGATTACACTTATACAACAAGATGACCAATTTCGTTATCGAAAATCTGTAAGACTTTCATTTTCAATTATAAAATCTATTTTTACCGAAATTAAATTAGAATTAAATCAAAAAAATATGTCAAATAACCTAACTAATCAAAAGGAGCTATTCGGTCACCCGATAGGACTTTTCGTATTATTTTTCACTGAAATGTGGGAGAGATTCTCGTATTATGGAATGAGAGCAATCCTTGTATTGTATCTAATAACCGAAGTAGCTGAAAAAAATCCTGGATTGGGTTGGTCTAATGGTGAGGCTCTTGCTTTGTATGGTTGGTACACCATGATGGTTTATGTGATGTCAATACCAGGCGGTATTATAGCAGATAAATTACTTGGGCAGCGTAAGTCTGTTATGGTTGGGTGTGTGCTTCTAGTTGCAGGTCATGGAATATTGGCAGTAGAAGAGATGTGGGCTTTCTATTCGGGTCTAGTGCTTATAGTATTAGGTGTAGGAATGCTTAAGCCAAATATATCTACTATGGTAGGTGGCTTATACAAGCAAGGCGATATTAGAAGAGATAAAGGTTTTACCATATTTTATATTGG
>DNBZ01000312.1:3313-7443 GCA_003484585.1 Bacteroidota bacterium
GGTCAAAAGTATTTAACACATGTAGGAAATTATATAGGTGCATCAATAAACGAAGAAGAAAGAGCAGCTTCAAAAAGACCTTTGTCAAAAATAGAAAAGGATAGAGTTGGAGTCTTATTCATATCGTTTCTACTAGTAATTGTATTTTGGGGAGCCTTTGAACAAGCAGGTGGTCTTATGAGTATATACACAGCAGATAATACCAATAGATTCCTAATGGGTTTTGAAATTCCAGCTTCGGTATTCCAATCTATAAATGCTATGTTTATTATTTTCTTTGGAACATCCATTGCTCTATTTTGGGCTAATCGTAAACTGAAAGGAAAAGTATCAAGTTCATTATTCAAAATGATTGTAGGACTTATAATAATGGGTGCTGGTTTCTTTTTTATGACGGGTGCTACTATACAATTTGAAAATACGGGAGAATCTGCCATGTATTGGTTGGTATTTGCTTACTTGTTCCATACTATAGGAGAACTTTGTCTATCACCTGTTGCATTGTCATTCATCACTAAATTAGCTCCGCTTAAATATGCATCTATTATGATGGGAGTGTATTTCGCAATGACAGGGTTTGGAAGTAAGCTAGCTGGCCTATTGGGTGAGTGGTCCGAAAGTCTTGGAGAATTTAAAATATTTACGGGAATAGCAATCTTTTGTGTTGTTTTCGGAATGTTAATGCTCTTATTAAGAAAGCAACTCGAAAAACTTACTCATGGAGTGGAGGATAGAGAAGGCTTGAATCACGAAGAAGCTGAAGGTTTTGAGTTAGCAGATATAGGTAAGCCAGAATAAAAATTATGTCAAATACTAAAACAGATTTTTTTGAATCAAAAGTACTAGGACATCCAGCTGGATTAATGGTGCTTTTCTTTACTGAGATGTGGGAGCGATTCTCCTTCTACGGAATGCGTGTGCTTTTGGTTAATTTCTTAACCATGGCTGCAGTAAGTTATAATCCTGGATGGTCTTGGTCTGCAGAAAATGCAGGTGCCTTGTTTGGCACCTATGCAGGACTCCTGTACCTTACGCCTATACTTGGGGGCATACTAGCCGATAAGTGGCTAGGGTACCGCTGGGCAGTAGTAGTAGGTTGTGTATTGATGACACTAGGGCATGCTAGTATGGCGATGGAAACAGAATTTTCGCTGTATGCAGGTCTTGCTCTTATTGTAATAGGTACCGGTTTTTTCAAACCAAATATTACTTCTATCATCTCTGAAATGTACAAAGATTTACCAGAGAAAAAAGATGGAGCATATACCATTTTCTATATGGGTGTAAATGCTGGTGCTTTTTTAGGAATGCTACTTTGTGGTTATTTAGCAGAGAAGTTAGGCTGGAGCTATGGCTTTGGTCTTGCCGGAGTGTTTATGCTTTTAGGTACTCTACAGTTTTGGCTGTCTAAACCTCTTTTTGGTACTATAGGAGATGCTCCTAGTAAAGTGCATGAAGTAGAACTACCTCAAAATATTAATGAGAAAAGTGTTACATCTAACGCAAGTTCTGATGAAGAACCTGCCAATCCTTTTACTATGCTAGATAAGATACTTATAGCAGTATCTAGTGTTATAGGTTTCGCGTATTTAATCAATGACCCTATGTCTAAAATTGGAGGAACTAATCTTTTTCCTTTTGAGATTGGAGGTTTAGGTGGAGAGTATGTTATGATTATTGTTGCCTTGGTAGCCTTTCTAATAATGGCTATCTCTCGAATATTTAGGTACACGAGAGTTGTGAGAGATCGTATGCTGGCCTTTATCATATTTGCATTCTTTACTGTATTCTTCTGGATGTCTTTTGAGCAAGGAGCGTCATCTTTAGTATTATTTGCGAGGGACAGTGTACAGCGAATAATGACAGGTAGTGCGGCTACTATTTTTAACATTGTTAATACAATATTGACTGTAGGTCCTTTACTAATTATTACGTATGTTTTGTACAAGTTATGGCAACAAACATTTAAGAAAATTCCAGGGTCGAATATTGTTTTAGCAATCTGTTTTAGTGGTGTTTGGGCAATAGTTTTCTGGATGTTAAACAGAGATTTTAACACAACTGCATATGAAGTAAGCTATTCAGCTATTGAACATGTAGAAATGGATAAAGAAGGAGAGCCACAGACTTCTTATACTGCACTTTCTGAAGCGATGATTGCTGCAGGCGTGCAAGCTCCAGTAGGAGACAAAATTGTTACACATACCACAACGGTTGGTGAACCAGTTGATTTGTCTGTAGGCGATAAGCTGAGTATTATCAGAAAGGACAATGAGGGGACTACTTTTGGGTATTTGACAGAAGAAAAACGTGCCAATGTTATTGGCGTTGGTAAAAACCTGAATGTTGACAATGGTATTGTTTCTGCCACTGTTACTAGTATTAAAGATAATCAAGTGGAGATTGGAGCTTCTTGGTTTAGTATCTTGAACTCCTTCTTTATTATTGCATTTGCATCCTTCTTTGCGAAATGGTTTGATAGTAAGTACAATCCATCGGCTGCAGGCAAGTATGCTATTGGATTAATTACTATGGGGCTTGGTTTTGGGATCTTAGTTTTTGGCTTGTACGGTGTAGAAGCAGGAGCAAAGGTGAGTATGGTCTGGCTTATTTTGGCCTATCTGTTTCATACCTTAGGTGAACTTAGTTTATCTCCGGTTGGTCTATCTTACGTCTCTAAATTAGTGCCTGCTCGCATGATTGCTCTTATGTTCGGTATGTGGTATTTAGCTATTGCTATCGGTAATAAGTTAGCAGCCATATTCGGTGGACAGATAGAAAATATAACAGAACAATATAGCTTGTCTACGTTCTTCTTGATATTTACTATTGTTCCTATAGTGGCAGGACTGCTTGTATTTGCATTAAATCCAGTACTCAAAAAACTAATGCACGGAGTAAAATAAGAATTAGAAAAATAGAATCGAAGTCCATTCTCTCCTTTGGAGGATGGACTTTTTTTTAGATATAAGATGAAAGTACAAGAAAATTGGAAAGTTGTATACGTGGCCAGCAGGCAAGAGAAGAAAGCTTCTCTTAGGATGGAGCAGCTAGGTATAGTACATTTTTTACCTTTATATAAAAAACTTAGCCAATGGTCTGATCGTAAAAAGTGGGTAGAAGTACCTCTTTTTAATGGGTATATGTTTGTGAAACCTACCGCACTGCAGAGAGATAGTGTTTTACAAATTCCTGGAGTGGTAGCCTTTGTGAGGTACAATGGTGATGATGCTATAGTGCAAGAAAAGGAAATCACAAACATTAAAACGGTTCTAGCTTCTGGCTATTCATTAGAGACCATTAATACACCCCAGGATTTCACAGTAGGTGAGCAAGTAGAGGTGGTAGAAGGTCCGTTAATTGGTCATACAGGAGATATACTCCGTCAAAATGATAAGGAGCATTTCTTGGTTAGTTTTGGCACTTTGGGCCAAAGTATAAAGATAGAATTGCCTTATCAAGCTTTTAAGAAATTGAATTGATAAGTAATTGTGGGTATTTTGCCTGTTTTTTAAAAACTATTCCATATAGTTTGTGAATATTTGCGGCTAGACAAAATCAATTGAATTTAACAGATAAAAAAATAGCCATTATTGGCTTAGGATATGTAGGGCTACCACTTGCTGTAGAGTTTGGTAAAAAGTATACTACTGTAGGGTTTGATATAAATCAGAACAGAATAGATGAGTTGCTTGAAGGTAAAGACGCTACCTTGGAAGTAGAGCCAGCGGATCTTAAATTAGCTGATAAGCTAAGCTTTTCGACCAATTTAGAAGATATAAAAGAGTGTAACATATATATAATCACTGTACCTACTCCTATAGATAAAAACAAAAGACCAGACCTTAGTCCATTAGAAAAGTCTAGTGAGTCCATAAGTAAAGTGCTCAAAAAAGGGGATATCGTAATATACGAATCTACAGTATTCCCAGGATGTACAGAAGAAGTATGTGTGCCTATACTAGAGGAAGGTAGCGGTCTTACTTATAATAAAGATTTCTATTGCGGATATTCTCCTGAGCGAATTAATCCGGGAGATAAGGTGCGTACGGTTACCAAAATAGTGAAGGTAACATCTGGTAGTACTCCGGAAATCGCGGAGGTGGTAGATCAATTGTATAAATATATAA
>DNBZ01000091.1 GCA_003484585.1 Bacteroidota bacterium
AAAAACCATGACTACGGCGAAGCTTGGCGAGATATGCGGGTGAGTACATACACAGATTTGATACTTATGAAAATACTCCGTACCAAACAAATAGAAGATAAGAACGGCAAAACACTTATCTCAGAAGGCATTGATGCTAATTTTAGCGACATGCTTAACTATGCTATTTTTGCTTTGATACGCATTAACGATTTTTATACCTCATGAAATATATTGTAAACTTATTCCGTGTTCTAGTAGGCCTCCTATTTATATTCTCTGGTTTAATAAAAGCGAATGACCCTACTGGTTTCAGCTATAAACTAGATGAGTATTTCTCTGTATTCTCTGCAGACTTAGAAACTCCCCAAGACAGTTTTAATCTTGAAGTGCTCGTAAATGACTCTTTAGTACAAACGCTAACTCAAAGCATAGACCCCTCAAGTACTACCAACTTACTCTTACTAGAAAATGATTCTTGGATTCCAAAACCAGTCCCGGGGACAGAGGACACAGTGTTTTTTGGTGGAGTTTCCGTAGTGCTAAACGGACGAATACTATTTTCTGAAGACTTACAAGCTCAAAAAAGCGATACTACATTCTATCACATTGCGGTAAATGCAACTATAGGAGATAGCCCACTAGCCAGCCAAGCTAACACCATAACTGCTGGTCAGAACTATGCTAAAACTATAGACCTAGATCTGGCACAGCACGCAAACTCTCAATCTTCGCTTGTAGACTTTTTTCAAGGTCTAAGACCCTACGCACTAGGACTTGCTATATTTCTGTGTGTGCTAGAGATAGTTTTGGGACTTGCCTTATTAATAGGTTGGGCACCTAAGTTTACCATTACTCTACTGGTTATTATTATTGCCTTATTCACCTTCCTTACGTGGTATAGTGCCTATTATAATAAGGTAACAGACTGCGGATGCTTTGGCGACGCCATTAAACTTACCCCTTGGCAGAGTTTCAATAAGGATGTGATACTCTCTATTTCTATTCTTCTAATCCTATTAGGGATACGACATATCAAACCTATCTTTAGTAAACCCTTTGCCGTAAAACTGCTCACTGTATTCATCTTACTAAGTGCAGGGTTCTCTGCATACTGCTGGCATTATCTTCCTGTGAAAGATTTCCTCAAGTTCAAAGAAGGGAATAACATCAAAGATTTAGCAGTAGTGCCAGAGGATGCACCTACAGATGAATACGAAAACACATTCATCTATAGCAAAGATGGTGTTGATGAGGAGTTTAGTCTAGAAGAGATGTCTGGACGCAACTTGGCAGATGAGGGATATACATTTATAGACAGACGAGATAAGCTTATAAGTAAGGGTTTTGATCCAGAAATACATGACTTTAAGATAATGGATGACACACGTAGCAATGATTACGTAGATGATTTCTTTGCAGACTCTAGTCATAAGTTACTCATCGTTTTCAATGAAATAGACCAGGCCGATTTAGGTGCCATGTCTGAGCTCAGAGATTTGATAGCTGCTTGTAAAAAACAAAAGATAGCCATCTACCCTATTACTGCAAGTGCTTCTGATAAAGTAGAGGCATTTAGACACGAGCACCAGCTCGACATTCCTTTTTACTTTGGAGATAAGACCAATCTAAAGTCGATTATACGCTCAAATCCTGGAGTAGTTTTGTTTGAAGGTAATGTGGTAAAAGAGACTTGGCCTTCTACTAGACTTCCGTCTGTAAAGCGATTTCTAAAAAAAGTGGCTAAATGATATCGTTTTTATTTAAACGAATTTTCAATGGACTTATAATCCTATTTAGTGTAATCACAGTCGTCTTTTTTCTTTTTAGCTTTTCGTTTCCTAATCCTGAGAATATGGCTGTAGGCCAGCGTACAGATAAAGCAACCCAAGAAGCTATTAAAAAAGAATTTGGGCTAGACAAACCTTTATTTACTCAATACCTTCTTTTTTTAAATGACATATCTCCTGTATCCTTTCATCGCAATACTAGTAACCTTAGTTTAAATGAAAAATATGGTAGGAGCGGCAAGTTAAACCTAGGGACCACTACCCTCGTGTTAAAAAAGCCGTATCTAAGAAGAAGCTTCCAAAATCGTGAAGAGACGACCTCCTTGATAGTTCAATCATTTAGCGGTACTTTTATACTCGCACTAGTGTCGATCATATTCGCAGCTATTTTCGGTATATTTTTAGGATTACTCGCAGGAGTCAAGGCTAACTCTTGGCTGGACCAAGTGATCCTTTTTATTAGCACCTTGGGTATTTCTGTTCCTTCCTTTTTTTCTGCTATTATTTTGGCTTGGTTTTTCGGTTTTGTATTGCACGACATTACAGGCCTTAATATGACTGGCAGCTGGGTAGACATAGACCCCTTTACTGGCGAGTTCTACCAATGGAAAAACTTGATACTCCCCGCCATAGCACTAGGCGTTAGACCCCTATCTATATTCACACTACTCACTCGTAGCTCTATGCTCGAAACCCTAAATAAAGACTACATAAAAACCGCAAAATCCAAAGGACTATCTGCGAGGCATATCCTTGTAAAACATGCATTGCCCAATGCACTTAACCCTGTGATTACAGCCATATCTGGTTGGTTTGCTTCGTTGCTAGCAGGAGCATTTTTTGTAGAGTATATCTTCAACTGGAGAGGCTTAGGCAAACTTACTATAGAAGCTTTGGAAATGAATGATTTGCCCGTGGTAATGGGATGCATACTCTTTATCGCTCTCTTATTTGTTATAATTAATATAGTGGTAGACTTGCTTTATGTAAAGCTAGACCCACGAATAAAACTATCCTGATGCACCTATTTCTAACAGGTTTTATGGGCGTGGGCAAAACCACCATAGGCAAGCAGCTAAGTGATTTGCTTGACTTCACTTTCATAGACCTAGATGCCCACATCGAGCAAAAAGAAAAAAAAAGCATCTCCTCTATTTTCCTAGAAGACGGAGAAGCATACTTTAGAACTAGCGAGCGTGAGTGTATAGAAGACCTCTTAGATCTACGAGGTAACTATGTAATAGCACTAGGTGGCGGCAGTTTACAAAATAGTGATATAGCTAAACAAATCTTCAAATCTGGCGTATGTATCTACCTCTATAAGCCTTGGGCAGATCTAGCCATTCAACTAAGCGAATTGACAAATAGGCCTCTTTTAGAGCAAAAATCGATAGTAGAGCTAGAGCTACTTTTTCAGTCTAGAGCATCCTTATACGAGCAATCTCAGCTCAAAGTGCCTATAAACAGTACGTTTACACTCAAAAAACTCATTCAAACCCTTAGATTATCAACAAATAGATAACAGTCCTTGTATTCATGCGGTTCTTCGCTTTAAACTTGAGGTTTAATATCAACCTTAATAAAATTAAACTTTATGAACAAATCAGATTTAATATCAGCTATGGCTGATAAAGCTGGCATCACCAAAGCACAAGCAGGTGAAGCTTTAGACGGATTTATGGGAGCTACTACAGATGCCCTTAAAAAAGGAGAAAAACTAATCCTTGTAGGATTCGGTACATTCTCAGTAAACCAAAGAGCTGCTAGAACTGGAAGAAATCCTAGAACTGGTAAGGAAATTCAAATCGCTGCTAAGAACGTTGTTAAGTTCAAAGC
>DNBZ01000208.1 GCA_003484585.1 Bacteroidota bacterium
AACCTGAAAATAATTCAATCTATTCATACGACATTTAAAATCTAAATTGGTCTTAGTAGAGTAGTATTCCCTGATTTACAGATAAATAAGTCAAGGCATATTTTGAATTGATTCAAGTTTTACTATTTATTGCAAAAACCTTTGAGTAAATTGCCATCGTGAAACCTTAAAGAATGAATTAATATGAAACAAATCACCCTCTTATTATCCCTAATTTTCCTCGTTGTATCTAACTCGTATTCTCAATGTCAATTGAACAAGATATATGTAAATGCTGTATTGGCAAATCCAAGTGGATCTCCTGGTTTTGATACAGATGGAAATGGAACAGTATCTAGCAGTGCCGACGAGTTTATACAAATATGCAATGATAGTACCGGTGATGTAATAGTCACAGGTTGGACAATTAATGACGGAGTTGGACTAAAATATACTTTTGGTACGGACACTATACACGCGGGAGAGTGCATAGCCATAATTAATAACTATGCAGGAAGCACGCCTATGCCTGCCTACTTTAGAGATAGAAATTCTGGATCTTCAATTTGGAATAATACCGGAGACGATATTATGATATCCGATGGTACTGATAGTTGCACCGAAACGTACACTACATCTTCAGGTGGATGTGTAAGATTATTAGCTGCTACTACCAATACAAATGACTGCTCCATACAACCATCAGACCTAGGGTCGGCTCCATTGTATGTAGACTTGATTAGCTTTTATGGAAAGGAAATTAAATCTACTGTGGTATTAAACTGGGCAACCGCCAGTGAAATAAATAATAGCCATTTCGAAGTATTGAAATCTATAGACGGCCAAACCTTTGAGCCAATAGGCAGGGTGGAAGGTGCTGGGAATAGTACGTCTATTCAGAAATACAGCTTCCAAGATAAGGATGTGGAAGCCAAGCAATACTATAAACTAAAACAACTAGATTTTGATGGTCAGTTTGCTTACAGTGATGTCGTTATAGTAAAATCTGAAGGAGAGACAATTGACATTGTAAAACAAACAACAGAAAAGTTAATAATACAGCCTACAGTAAATACACGAGTAATCATAGCCAACCAAACTGGCCAAGTAGTGCTAGATACAGAAGTGAGTACTAATACCGTTATTTACAAAAGGGATTACGCTAATGGTATGTTTACTATACAAGCTATAAGTGAAGACGGTATACAGTATGTTAAGTGGATTAATATCCGGTAGCTTGACTTAGATATCTGTACGGTCTAGATTAGTAACTCCCCATCCTGCTAGTTCGTCTTTGCTCCATAGATCTGGGAAAAATATTCTACGTTGATACTTGGGATGCATATACTTAGTCCAGTCGCTACCACCTGTAGCAGCACCGTCTCCTAGGTACTTTTTAGCTGCTTCTAGATGATGTATGGTCCATTCTATATTCACAGTATGGTCGTAGTGTCTCATCGCTGTTATCAGCTCTGTATTCTTTTTATACTCCGCAGGAAGCTCTTTGTATTTAGTCCATAGATTCACTGTGTTATAGTCTTTCATATGGTCTATGAGCTCTTTTTTGTACTTGTCTTCGAAGTTGGTTAGCAGTTTACTTTTGGCACCTGTAGTAAAATCTTTTCCTGCCGCCTGCCAATACATATGCTCAAAGGCATGCTCGTATGGAGTGTCTCTATCTATCCCTTCTCTAAATCTGGCATCTATTAAGTTAATGAGCTCTGTAGAGGCTATTTCTATCATACGATACTGAGCAGATTGGAAGCCACTAGCAGGAGTAAGGGTATCCCTAAATTTCATGTATTGCTCTAGCTCCATACCTTCACCCATCACATCAAAAGAGTCAGACAACACGTCAAAGTAGCGAGAAATACGCATCAGGTGCATTACAAACTTGTCAGGTTCTATATTTTCTGTATGCGAGATCTGTCCCATTTCCCAAAGAATCATCTTAAAGAGTAGTTCATTGATCTGGTGGTACATAATGAAGACCATCTCATCTGGCAACTGCGTACGCTGAGTTTGTAAGCCTAGTAAGGCATCTACTTGGATGAAATCCCAGTATTTCATGGGCTCAGCATGGAGTAATCCTGATAAATGAACGTCTGGATCTTGTCCCATTGCCTTATATTTTGCGTCTATCGCTTTTAGTAAATCTTCTCTTTTACTCATTGCAGCAAAGTAAACGTAATTTATAAAATCTCTTTTATGATTTTGTTCGTAATACGAACCAAAGTCTATTTCAGCAGTGAAAAAGAAAGTGGTAGACTAAAGGCCGGTGTAAATCTTAGGGAAAGGAGTATTTATAACTAAGCTTATAAGCTGTGCTCTTAATTTTATTGCAAGGTACTGAGCATATCACAAGAAGAACACCTGTGTCATTAATATTGGATACTAATATTTGAAAAGTATTACCGCTTGTAGAATAGCCTAAAACTAAGAAAAGCTAATAATCCGCCGATAAAAGGAGATACAATATACACTGTAACAAAACTCCAAGTAATACTCGGGAAAGCGGCATCTCCCCATCCTCCAAAATAGGCTACTAACCGAGGTCCGAAATCACGGGCTGGATTAAGACCTGCTTGCGTATACGGGGCTACTACTAAAATAATAGCACCTACCGTGAGACCTATAAGTAAGGGTATGATTGAATCAATACCTCTTTGCTTTGCTGTGAGAATAAAAATAGTAAATACTAAAGTAAAAGTTCCCAACCCTTCTGCTATACAGGCTTTAAGATGGCTAACTTGAAGTATGTTTTCATAGCCAGGATTCGGAAAAAACTCACCAAACATAACAGCACTGTGGTAGGAGCTAGCGTCTCCACGTACTATGCCTTGAGCTATTTCATAAGAAGCTAAGTCATTATTAATTATACATAAAAGTAGGAACGCTGCTAGCATAGCTCCAGCTAACTGGGCAAGGAAATATGCTGGCATTTTTTTCCATTCACATTTTTTAGCGAATACCATAGCTAAGGTTACAGCAGGGTTTAGATGTGAGGAGCTAAATCCTCTAGTAACGTATATAGCCAAAGCAACACCCAGTGACCAAACCAATGCAACATGCCAGAGGTCCAGTGGGAAGTATAGTACCGCTAATGCTACCGACCCACATCCCACAAGCACTAATATAAAAGTGCCTAGCAGTTCGCCGGCAAGTTCTTTAAGTAAGTTCATTTTTCACTTGACTGAAGATATACTTCATTTCAGTAGCTATTTGCATACTTCTCTCCTCATAACCAGCAGTTTCTCGGTCAGTATTATCATGAACCTTGGGATCTACATACGGTAAGGATAGTCTAGTGGCATTCAATATTACGGGGCAATTGGCATCTGCATCATTACAGGTCATTACTGCAGCAAAATTCTCTCTTGGATTATAGGC
>DNBZ01000313.1 GCA_003484585.1 Bacteroidota bacterium
CTAAAGACATACACCGGAGCAATTACCTACCGCACTAAGAGACTAAAAATGTATGCCAGAGGCGAAGTAGATTACAGAGATTTTGGGGCTAAGTACTTTTATACTGCCAGTGCTTATGACGAAAGTATAGAGCGAGTAAATGCCTACTGGACACAAGCAGCATTCATCTTTGATGGGGATGATGAATCTAGAACAGAACTAAATATAAGCTACCGAAACAACTCAGATAGCTTTGCTTTTAATCCAGCTTTTGCAGCAAATGTGCATACCACTCAACGTGTAAATGCCACACTATCTCAACAACGAAAAGTAGGGAATATTGATCTCAACTATGGATTTCAATCCGACTGGCAAGATATAGTGAGCACAGACCGTGGAAATCATAAGCTCAATTCTAACGCTCTATTCTTGGTGGCACACAAAAACGTCAATAAGTTAAGCCTTAATGGAGGACTTAGATTAGAGCAATCTGAAAAAATAGGCGTACAACTCGTACCGCAGATTAATGCCGCTTACATACATAAGAACCTTGTGTTCCGCTCATCTCTGGGACGTAGCATTCGCCAGGCAGATTTCACAGAGCGGTTTGTTTCGTATAAAATATCCAACCTAGTAGGAGGAAGAAACGCAGGAAACCCAGACCTAAAAGCAGAGAGTGCATATACTTTTGACATAGGAGTAGATGCATATTTGAATAAGCACCTGCAAATATCCAATACCGTATTTGCTCGTCAATCAAGCAACTTAATAGACTATACGCTCACTAATTCTTTGGAAATAAACAACCTACCCAATCTAAGAGACAGCACTAATTATCTATATGCCAATAATATCTCAGAAGCATTCACTT
Source organism: Bacteroidota bacterium (assembly GCA_003484585.1). Taxonomy (GTDB): domain Bacteria; phylum Bacteroidota; class Bacteroidia; order NS11-12g; family UBA9320; genus UBA9320. The sequence continues at coordinate 851 of DNBZ01000313.1, forward strand.
GGGGAAATGAACTTGGAGTAAAATATACAAGTGACCTTGCACATGGCCAACTAAATGCAGCACTCAACTATACCTTCATACAAACTACTACTCCAGATAGTGTGGTGTCTAAGTACATAGCAAACCATCCACTGCACAATATCAACGGAAACTTAAACTATAGTATTCAAGGTTTTGGGATCAACATAGGTGGTGCATTCATCACTAGAAATGAAGAAGCTGTAGAAGCAATAAATGCAGAGATTAAAAATCAGTATGCAGTGCTCAACGCTAAAGTAAGCTATACGCTAAAAGACTTCCCCGTAAGTTTATACGTAGATGTACGCAATATACTAGACACGCAGTACCAAGAGATTTTAGGTGCTCGTATGCCAAGCAGATGGATTCTAGGGGGTATTCGTTGGAATATCAAGCACACGAAGGTGAAGCCTGTACTATATTGAGCTGAAAGAACAAGTTCGTGTCCACACGAACCAACAATCGCCAAGACATAGTGCACATTCCCTCCGTTTATTCTAAACATGGAATAGCTTACTTTTGAGAAAATCAAATGTCAACATGAGTAAAGCATTAAACAACCTTTTAGAAGAATATGGCGGAAGTCATCAGAATAGCACCAATAAATTAATTCATTGGATCTGTGTACCCTTGATTTTTTATTCCATCGTAGCGTTGGTTTATTCTATTCCCAATGAAATTCTAATACCCATTTTTGGCGATTCTATATGGGCAAATTGGGCCACCATTACGTTAGTGATAGTCCTTATTTATTACGCTAAGCTTTCTATTCCTATTACTATAGGCATGCTACTATTTAGTGCTGTGTGTATGTTCGTTTGCCAATATTTATCTTCCACAGTAGACGTTTCACTATGGATTATCGCTCTTGTCATTTTCGTAGCCGCCTGGGCTGGGCAGTTCTATGGCCATAAGGTAGAAGGCAAGAAACCTTCTTTTCTCAAAGACTTGCAGTTTTTACTTATAGGTCCAGCGTGGTTGATGCACTTTTTATTTAAGAAATGGGGTATTAAGTATTAGTTGAGTAAGACTTAGGAATTAGATTCCTAAAAGCAAAATATAAAACACGCTTAAAAACAAAAGACACGCCCTAGAGCGTGTCTTTTTACGTAACCAAAAACTAAGTGTATCTAAAGTCTAAAGAGCTTTAATTAGAGCTTCTAAATCTGCTTCTGTTATCTTGGTCATAGTGGTCACTGTTTCTAGATGTGGATCCGTAATTTCAGAGTCTACTAGAGCATATTGTAGTTCTTTATTCTCATCTACACATACAGCTAATAGTTTAATATCCCATCCTAGTGGCAGTATATAATTACCCGAGTTAAACTCCTCCAAAGTTGCATCTGCGAATAAATTTACTACAGAATTTTCTTCAAAAATCATATAAACAGTAGTATTAGAACTTGTGCATTCTGAAGGTAATTTAAGTCTAACTTGACCACCGTCTGTGGCGTTATAAAACGGTTTGAATAAACGCCTGTTTTAATAGCGTTTATTTCTTGTTATGAACTTTATTCTTTCATCAATCGAAATGTGTTGTTATTTCCAATTTTAATGCAGTAAATGCCACTAGAAAATTCTTGGATGTTAATTTCTGTATATTCTGATGATAAGTAGCCTGATAAAACTGTTCGACCTAATCGGTCAGAGATAGTATAATTTGTTCTAAAAGATTCAAAATTGCTTTTAATGGTTACAAAACCATTTGAAGGATTTGGATAAATTCTATAATTCAAATCAAACCCCACATTATCGTCAATGCCAACAGTTCCACATTCTATAAATTGCACATTTAAAGGAACTCCGAGGCATTGCAAAAAATTTGGACAAACACTTGGACTACCACAAACATTGTAATTTACAATTCCTGTTGCGTCTGAGGATGTAATTTCAATTAAAGAATTGGTTTGGCCTGCTATTGGATTCCCATCTGCTGTCCATTGAATATTCGTATCATAAGTCACTCCCAATTCAAAAGTAATCGTATCATTAAGGCAGACCATATACACTAAGTTAGAATTGACCTTATAATCACCACTGGCTATTGTAAATGGGAGTGAGAATACCCTCCCATCGATCAATACACTTGGAGATAATTCACTACAACTGGCATCAGTTGCCTCGACAGTAATATTTGACAGTTCATAATTTGTCTCATCTACTACTAAGTATTGGTTAGTTTCACTAGGAATTAAATTTCCATCCTTATACCATTGATAGCTATCATATGATTGTGTCCAAAGTGTATCAGACTCGTTTGGGCAAAGTATTGGGTTAATTGGCGTGATAGTGGGGTCATGGGGACATTGTGAGTATGAACTCCAATGAAAACATATCAATAGCAATGAAAGTAATAATATTCGTCTCATAATTCTGTTATTTAATAATTTATCAAAACTGCTTGGTAGCATTAGTTTATTGCTCATAAAACTTATCTAAATTGCACCAGCTCAAGAAATTAAGATTCATGTAATATCTTCCAGAAGAGAAAGAAGTGGTATACTGACTATTTTGAGGAGCTAACGGTTCTTTATCGTTGCACTGAGATAGAAGGAAAACACTAACTCCTAGAGTCAGTATCAGTGTGGTTTTTTTTATCAATTTTATCATAATTATAATTCTTTTGTTTCTATATACGGAAGTAAACTACAAATGGTTGGGTACTCGATACTTTTTTCATTCATTCTCATTACATTTGACCAGTACATTTATGTTAAGAGTTTTAATTCTACTGATAAGTTTCACACCTCTACTTCTATTCGCTCAATTCGGCACTGTATGCGTTGATAGCAACCGTGTAAACCCCTATTACAGATGTAATAATCCAGAGTTTAATCCTGTGTGCGGGTGTGACGGTGTGACCTACAGAAACGAGTGTGAGATGTACAATATAGGGGGAGTCAACTATACCAATCCAAATGAAAACGGAGTATGTCAAAATGACTTTTTCTACTATTTCTTTTCCCCAAATCCAGTCTACGATAGAATAGATTTCAGTATGCAGTTTGCTGACCGACAAACTACTGTAGCTACTTTACAGATCTACAATAGCCAAGGGCACCTAGTCCTTTCACAGTTACTCAATAACATTACCTCTAGTTCCTCTTTTCCTCAGACTATATATTTTAAAGGGCTAGAAACGGGGCTATACATCCTAGTGGTGCAAGCCAATGGGGTATTCAAACGTACCAAATTCCTAAAACATACTTTTTAAATAATATGAGAATACAGACGATACATACAGGAAATTTTATGCTAGACGGGGGTGCTATGTTTGGCACCGTACCCAAGAGTATTTGGAACAGGATAAATCCCGCTGATGAGCAGAATATGTGCAACTGGGCTATGCGATGTCTACTCATAGAAGATGGAGATAGACTCATTCTCATAGATAATGGAATGGGCGAAAAGCAGAGCGATAAGTTTTTTGGCTACTATTACCTGAACGGTATTCACTCTCTACAAAAATCGCTGAATGACGCAGGCGTAGATTTTAATGATATCACGGACGTAGTGCTTACGCACCTGCACTTTGACCACTGCGGTGGTAGCGTAAAATGGAATACGATGAAGGACGGTTACCAACTCACTTTCCCAAATGCAAAATACTGGGTACACCCAACTCATTGGGAACATGCTATCAACCCAAATCCACGTGAGAAAGCATCATTCCTAACTGAAAACATGCTTCCTATTCAAGAAATGGGGCATCTTCACTTCATAGGAGAAGACCTTAAAATATCAGAAAATATCAGTGGTATATTAGCTCAAGGACATACCGAATCTATGTATTGCCCAAAGATCAATGTAAATGGAGAGACTCTCGTATTTATGGCAGATATGATACCAAGTACAGGACATATAAAGCCAAACTA
>DNBZ01000097.1 GCA_003484585.1 Bacteroidota bacterium
TTTTCATGTTAGCTTTTCCCTAGCTCTCGTACTAAGGTGAAAATACAACAACATGAAAAATATAAAACATCTATTATTTATACTTTTCGGCTTCTTCTTTTTCTCGGCGTGTACAGAGCTAGAGCGTCAGCACTATGTGAGTAGATTTGAAGATGAAGCAGAAGTTTGGGCAGATGATATAATCACCAAGCAAGCCATTAATAATACAGAAGAAATATTCTTAGTAAACTACCACTCAAATGCTCAAGAATTTAATGTAGATGGTGCTTTTCATAATAAACTACGTGCACTTGCGGTACAAGCAGATGTCATACACTTAGACCAGGATATCGTTATTCTTTTTAGTGTAAACCAAGGATCTTCAGACCCTAATATTTGGGACTATGTAAGCGACAATGGATTTAAAGCTGCATTCGAAAATTGGATGGAAGGATATGAAGGTGCCGATATAGAGCATAAAGAAAGATTGAATATAGTAGGATATCAATTCTATAAATACTCAGAAGCTAGACTTGCTGTACCCTACGAAGATTAAAAGAATTTGACTTGTGAAAACTAAGAAGCCCTGCACATACTAGTATGTGTAGGGCTTCTTGTTTCTTGCTAGTAGCAAGTGTTTATTTTTGGTTTTCTTGTCTCCACAGCTTTCTTCTGTTAGCTGTATGGTAAGACCAAGCCACTATGCGACTACTCTTGTTTCCTTGTCCCATATCTATGGTCTTTACTTGTTGAGCATTGACTGCTCGTAGAGCTTCGTAGATATCTTTTAAGTTGCCTTGCTTGCTTACCAAAGTACTAAACCAAAGTACATTCTTTTTGAAAAGGGCACTTTCTTTTATCATATCACGTACAAAGCGGAGCTCGCCACCTACACACCATAGCTCAGTATGCTGACCACCAAAACTCACAGCATTTGTAGGCTTATTGCCTTGGCTATCTGTAGCTTTTCCTTTAGTTAGGCTTTTTACTTTTCGCATATTGGCACTTACTGCCTCTTCTGCACTCGCGTGAAAAGGTGGGTTACACGTCGTAATGTCAAAGTGCTCATCTGGGCCTATGATTCCTTTGAAAATATTGGAAGGATTGGGTTGTAGTCTTACATCCACACCCAGCTTATTGGCCTTAGTAATAGCCGTCGCTATTTGTATGCTTTTAGGGTTGATGTCTGCAGCAGCAAAGTTCCAGTCGTATTCTACAGTACCTATTATAGGGTAGATACAGTTGGCACCTGTGCCAATGTCTAAAGCTTTTACCCGTGGGCCTCTTGGTATCTGGTCATCATCGTCGCTTCCCAGTAGGTCTGCTATATGGTGTATATAGTCTGCTCTGCCGGGTACGGGTGGACATAGATAGTCTAGTGGTATATCCCAGTGATCTATGCCGTAGTCTTTTTTGAGTAAGGCTTGATTAAGAAGCTTTACCGCTTCGGAGTTAAAGAAATCAATGGTTTCTGAACCATACTTATTTATAGCCACATGTTTTTTTAATGCAGGATTCTCTTCTATCAACAGCTTAAAATTATACCTCTGCTTGTGTCTGTTTCGACTGTGCAACTTGCTTTTAGCTTCGGTAGGATTTGGTTTTGGCTTTTGTTCTTGCGGCATATACTGCGGCAAAGATACGTGATTGATTTTTCGTAGGATTCTTTTTTCACACGAAGTGACTAAGATGTAGTAGCTTTATCTTTTGGTGAAAAAAAAGAAAGGTCTCATAAACTGTAATACCTGATTTATTCCCTTTTACTCTATTTTGTTATTTGCTACAAATCGTCTGAATATATAAATCGGGATAATCCAGAAAAGCGGAATCTTAAAACCACCCACATTCTCCCCTAATCTCAGGAATATCCCCTTTTTATCCGTCCATAAACGCTAATTAGTAAAAAGTACGGGATTTTATGCCACTATTTATATAGCTGATAATCAAGTAACTAACACTGTTTGTGGAATACTTATGCCAAAAAGTGGGAGATAGTGGGAGAAAGTGGGAGAATTCGTTTTACTTTTGACATCAAGAAATAATTATAGCCGTGTCAAAACCACTTTACATAGGAGAATTCGAAGTCAAGCTAGACGACAAGGGTCGTGTAGTATTGCCTGCGGGTCTCAAAAAGCAGCTTCCTAAGGATGCTGTAGGTAAGCTGGTGGTGAATCGCGGTTTTGAGAAGTGTCTGACACTTTATACTAGAAAAGACTGGGACGAGGAGTTGAAGGGTTTGGGTTCGCTTAATCACTTTAACAAGAAGCACCGTATGTTTATTCGGCAGTTTAGTAATGGAGCTACTGAGATACAGTTAGATAACTCATCTCGTATGCTGGTTCCTAAAAAACTGTGTGAGTATGCCGAGATTAAAAATGAAGCAGTCTTTTATGCGTATGGCAATAGAATAGAAATCTGGAGCAAGCATCTCTACGAACATATGATGGATGTAGACGCCGATGACTTTGCTGATTTAGCCGAAGAAGTGATGGGGGGTTCTTTAGGAGATGGAGGTGATGATGAGTAATTATCACGTGCCTGTAATGCTCCAAGAGTGCATGGATGGATTACAAATAAATCCAAGTGGTACGTATGTAGATGTCACTTATGGTGGCGGTGGTCATGCTCGTGCTATTCTAGATAGGCTAGGTGAAGATGGGACTTTATTGGTTTTTGATCAAGATGCAGATGCAGTGAAAAACAGAATAGATGATCCTCGACTACATTTCTGCGAAGCAAATTTTAGATATTTAGAAAACTTTTGTTCTTACTATAAGGTAGGTAAGATAGATGGCCTCTTGGCAGATTTAGGTGTGAGCTCACATCATTTAGATGCTAAGGATAGAGGGTTTTCATTTCGCTTTGGCGAGGCAGAATTAGATATGCGTATGAATACAGATGCGGAGATTTCTGCTAAGAGTATTTTGAATACATACGAGCAGCCTCGACTAGCAAAAGTGCTACGTAGTTATGGTGAGCTAGATAAAGCTTCGCCAATGGCTAATGCCATAATCGATTATCGTACAGTAAAAAGTATAGATACTACTGAAGATTTATCCGCAGCTCTAGATCGTTTTTTAAACGACAAAACAAGAAATAAGACTTTAGCTAAAGTATATCAAGCAGTGCGTATAGAGGTGAATGCAGAGATGTCTACCCTGGAGCAGATGCTAGAGCAAGCCACTAATTTACTTAAACCTGAAGGTCGTTTGGTGGTGATGTCTTACCACTCGCTCGAAGACAGATTGGTAAAAAACCTTATTCAAACAGGGAATGTAGCTGGTGAGCGTGTCACAGATCACTTTGGTAATCTGCCTCAAGTATATAAGGCGATTAACAAAAAGCCGATGGTGGCTTCTGCAGAAGAAATACTAACTAACACACGAGCCCGGAGTGCCAAATTAAGAATAGCAGCGAGAATCTAATGGCTACAGATAAAAAATCCATCTCGACTAAAGATTTCACACTCACTACCGAATGGATTTACTACCTCGGCTTCTTATTTACCTTAGCTCTGCTGTACATCTATCTGACGCATCGTACAGATAATATAGTGCGAGAGATAGAGTCTACAAAGAGAGACCTGGTAGAGTTACGTGCTGAAAATATTACCCTTAAATCTGATATCATGAAAAATAGATCGCGAGCTAATCTTGAGTCTCGTCTTTCTAATAGAGGTGTGAAAGAACCTAATAGAGCTGTCAAAGTAATCCGCATTAAAAATGACTAATATCAAAAAAGGCATAATGTGGCGTGTGGTTTTTGGGATGAGTGCAGTGGTGCTTTTTGCTATTGTAGTTTCTTTTAAGATGTTTACTATACAGATAGTAGAAGGCGAGAAGTGGCTTGCTATGTCTGACAGTACTACTATCAGGAGACAAAATATTACACCTGCCCGTGGCAATATATATTCAGATGATGGTAGTTTATTATCTACCTCTATGCCCATTTATGAAATAAGATGGGATGCTACAGTGGTAAATAAAGACACTTTTAGAGTATATGTAAGTGATTTGGCGATAGAGCTGTCTAGACTATTCCCAGAGCATACTGCATCCTACTATAGCTCTTTGCTCAAAACTGCTAGAAGAGATAAGAATAGGTATAAGCTCATAAGAAGAAAGGTAGATTATCATCAACAAAAAGCCATGGCAGAAATGTCTATTTTTAAAAAAGGTAGATACAAAGGAGGCTTTTTGCCACAGCTAAACACTAAGCGTGTGAAGCCTGCGGGGGAGCTGGCCCATAGAACCATAGGCTGGTATCATAATGAGCAAAATCAAGGTGTAGGACTTGAGAGAAGTTACGATCAAGACTTAGGTGGTGTGAAAGGTGAGCGACTAGTGCAGCGTATTTCTGGTGGCAATAGACCGCTGAACGACGAAAATCTCATAGAGCCACAAAATGGTAGAGATGTGCATACTACCATTAATATAGATTTTCAGGAGATAGCTCAGCGATCTTTAGAAAAAGCACTCATAAAGCACAATGCACATCATGGATCTGTAGTGGTGATGGAAGTGGCTACAGGTAAAATAAAAGCTATTGCGAATCTTAAAAGAACAGAATCTGGCGTGTATAGAGAGTTGTATAACTATGCTATAGGAGAGAGTTATGAGCCAGGTAGTGTATGGAAAGTGTACTCAGCAATGGCTGCGTTCGAAGATGGACTTATAAATCCTGAGGATAGTATGGACATAATGAATGGGGAGCGTGATTACTTCGGTAAGCCTATGCGAGATTCAGATAGAGGTAGATTTAAGAAGATGAGCTTTAAGCAGGCTTTTGCTCGTTCTAGTAATGTCGCTTTCTCATCTATCATTTTTGATAATTATGCTCAGAATCCAAGCAAGTATATCTCACATCTACGCAAACTAGATCTTGATAAGACTACGGGAATAGAAATATTAGGTGACGCAGAGCCATTCTTGAATCATCCAGAGAGTAGCACTTGGTCGCAGCTTACACTTCCTTGGTTAGCCATCGGGTACGAAAATCAACATACTGCATTGCAATTGCTCACGGCTTATAACGGTATTATTAATAATGGCGATATGATAAAGCCTCGCTTAGTAAATGAAGTGACTGATGCAGGTTTAGTAGTGAAGGATAATAATGAGCGAGTAGAGTCTAAGAAGGTTTGTTCTAAGGAAACTTCTGCAAAAATAAAAGAGCTTACTGCCGAAGTGTTCTTAAGCGGTTCCGCTAGTGGAGTTAGAAGTAATGTGGTTTCGATGGGAGGTAAAACAGGTACTGCTCAAATAGCAACTAAAGGACAATATCAAAAATCTAGAATTTACAATGCCAGTTTCGTGGGTCACTTCCCAGCAGACGAGCCTGTTTATAGTGTGTTTGTAATGGTAAATCAACCAAGCAATGGACAGTTCTATGCTAGCTCAGTAGCTGCTCCAGTATTTGCAGAAGTAGCAGAGAAAATTTTCACTATTAGTGTTAAGCAAAAGGTGGATGATACCTCTACTCGTTTTCCGAATTATACCTCGGGTTACTACTCGGATTTTAAAGTGCTCAACAGTGCTCTGAATGTAGAATTAACCCAAGAAGTAAATAATGAGGTGATAGCTATGAATGCAAAAACGGGCAAGGCAAAGGGACTAAACATAGAAGACAATAAAATGCCAAACGTAAGAGGACTAGGGGCTAAAGATGCCATCTACTTACTAGAGAGATATGGCTTGCAAGCTAAAATGACTGGTAATGGCAGAGTAGTGGAACAGAGTCCGGCAGCTGGGTCTAGAGTTACTAAAAATCAACACGTTTACATCCGATTAAATTGAGATTACTAAGCGACATATTGTTGGCCATCGAGCCTATATCTACTCACGGTAGTGATGAGGTAAACATAGCTGGAATGACCTTAGATTCTCGAGCTGTAGAAGAGAACTATCTATTTGCTGCGACTAGAGGTGCTACTACAGACGGACATCTATATATAGAAAAGGCAATAGAGCTAGGAGCTACGGTAATACTGTGCGAAGAGATAGTTGCTCCCAAAGAGGGTGTCACATACATTTTAGTAGCAAATGCTGCTGAGTCACTCGGCTTATTAGCTTCTGAGTATTACGATAATCCAAGTAGAAACTTAAGCCTTATTGGGGTCACAGGCACCAATGGTAAAACGTCGATAGCGACTTTGCTTTATCAGTGTTTTATGAACCTAGGTCATAAATGTGGTTTGCTATCTACTATAAAGTATAGTATAGCTGGCACAGACACGGTAAGCACGCATACTACACCCAACAGTGTACGTATTAATGAACTGCTAGCAGAGATGGTAGATGCAGGATGCGAATATGCTTTTATGGAAGTTAGCTCACATGCTTTGCACCAAAGCAGAACCGCAGGACTAGAATTTGATGGAGCGGTATTTACCAATATCACACATGACCACTTAGACTATCACACGGATTTTAAAGAATATCTATACACTAAAAAAAGACTTTTTGACGGGTTAAGCTTAGATGCATTTGCTCTAGTAAATAA
>DNBZ01000285.1 GCA_003484585.1 Bacteroidota bacterium
GTTGCAGCATTAATTCTTTGAATCCATAAACCTCTAAAGTTTCTTTTCTTTAATTTTCTGCCTGTGTATGCATATACACCTGCTTTTTCTACTGCGTTTTTAGCTACTGTCCATACATTTTTTCTTCTACCAAAGAATCCTTTGGCATGTTTCATCATTTTTTTGCGTCGTCTCCTCGAGGCGACTGCGTTTACTGATCTTGGCATTTTATTTTTTCTTTTTTTTTAAACTAGGCGGTGATACAATACGTGTAACACTCTTTTAATGGCCCGAATAATGGTTAAACTGTTCGCTGCTGCGAATTACTTTCCGATTCTTAACAAGAATTTGATATTTCCCTCATCAGCTGGATGTACTAATCCGCTGTGTCTAAGTGCTAGCTTACGCTTCTTAGATTTCTTTGTTAAGATGTGACGCTTGTAGGCGTGCTTTCTTTTGATTTTACCTGTACCAGTGATTCTGAATCTCTTCTTTGCACTGGAGTTGGTTTTCATTTTTGGCATCTGTTCTTTCTCTTTTTTAAAATTTATTTTGGTGCTAAAACAATTATCATTTTTTTGCCTTCCATTTTAGGCAATTGCTCAAGTTTAGCTACTTCTGACAGTTTATCTGCAAATTGAAGTAACAATAACTCTCCGCGTTCTTTGAACACAATAGTCCTTCCTCTAAAGAATACATAGGCTCTCACCTTATGTCCTTCTTCTATGAATTTCTCAGCGTGCTTGGTCTTAAAATTAACATCGTGCTCATCTGTATTTGGCCCAAAACGTATCTCTTTGATATCTGTTTTAGCCTGAGTAGCCTTCAGTTCTTTAGCCTTTTTCTTTTGGTCATACAAGAATTTACGGTAGTCTATCACTTTACATACCGGTGGGCTAGCTTTAGGAGATACTTCTACTAAATCTAGTTCTTGCTCCTTGGCAGCTTTGAGTGCAGATGCTAAATCTACAATTCCTTGCTCTACATTATCTCCAACCAAACGTATTGGGTCAGCTATAATGTAACCATTAATTCTGTGAGGGTCTCTTACCCTCCCTCTAAAAGGTCTTTTTCTCTTCAAGTATTACTATTCTATTCTTTCAACAGTAGTGAGTTAAAGTATTTTATAAACTCATCTAATTTAAATTTACCTACATCCCCGTCGCCTTGAACTCGTACCGAAACCTCCTCATTATCAGACTCTTCCTCTCCCACTATTATCATAACAGGAATTTTAGTCGCCCAAGCATCGCGGATTTTCCGGCCAATCTTCTCAGCCCTTTGGTCTACAAGGCCGCGAATATCGTTTTTATTGAGGAATTTTAAAACTTTATCTGCGTAATCATGATACTTCTCAGATATTGGCAATACAGCAACCTGCTCTGGACTAAGCCAAAGAGGAAAATTACCCGCAGTATGTTCTATCAAAATCCCTATAAATCGCTCCATACTCCCAAACGGTGCACGGTGTATCATTACAGGTCTATGTTTCTCATTATCTGCACCTATATAGTCTAGCTCAAATCTTTCTGGTAGGTTATAATCTACCTGAATAGTACCCAACTGCCAGCTTCTGCCTAGTGCATCCTTTACCATAAAGTCTAGTTTAGGACCATAAAATGCAGCTTCACCATACTCCGTCACTGTAACCAAATCTCGCTCAGCAGTAGCTTCTATAATAGCCGCCTCTGCTTTTTCCCAGTTTTCATCTGAGCCTATATATTTCTCTTTATTCTCTGGGTCACGAAGTGATATTTGTGCTGTAAAATTCTCAAAACCAAGTTTTTTGAACACGTGCATCACTAAGTCTATCACATCCACAAACTCAGCTTTTAGCTGATCTGGAGTACAAAATATATGTGCATCATCCTGAGTAAATCCACGTACACGAGTAAGCCCATTGAGCTCACCACTCTGCTCGTATCTATATACTGTACCAAATTCTGCAACTCTATACGGTAATTCTCTGTAGCTCTTTGGTTTGAATTTGTAAATCTCGCAATGGTGCGGGCAGTTCATTGGTTTCAGCAAAAACTCCTCATCTTCATTTGGCGTTTTAATAGGTTGAAACGAATCTTCCCCATATTTCTCATAATGACCAGAAGTAACATACAGTTCTTTTTTGCCAATATGCGGAGTAACTACCTGATGGTAGCCTCGCTCTATCTGAGCCTGACGCATAAAGTTTTCTAATCGCTCACGAATAGCAGTACCCTTTGGCAACCAAAGAGGAAGCCCTGCTCCTACTTTATCGCTAAAAGTAAAAAGCTCTAGCTCCTTACCCAACTTACGGTGATCTCTTCTTTTCGCTTCTTCTAATAGTTCTAAGTGCTCTGTGAGCATCTTAGCTTTAGGAAATGAAACTCCGTAGATGCGTGTTAGTGATTTATTCTTTTCGTCTCCCCTCCAATAAGCGGCAGCTACATTGAGTAGCTTAACTGCTTTTATGGTAGAAGTATCTTGTATATGCGGGCCACGGCATAAGTCCGTAAAATTACCTTGCTTATAGAAAGTGATCTGACCATCTTCTAATCCGTCTATTAACTCTAGCTTATACTCGTCTCCCTTTTCTGTGAAATAAGCAATGGCGTCTGCTTTACTCACCTCTGAGCGTTCGTAAGCATTACCTTGCTTAGCTAGCTCTTTCATCTTATTCTCTATTTTCTCAAAATCATTAGACGAAAAGCCTTGATCTCCAAAATCTACATCATAATAGAAACCATTATCTATGGCTGGACCTATACCTAACTTTACTCCGGGATAAAGAGCTTCTAATGCTTCTGCGAGCAAGTGAGAACTACTATGCCAGAAGGTCTTTTTGCCATCCACGTCATCAAATTTGAGAAGTGACAGCGTACTATCTTGATTTATAGCTCTAGTTAGATCCCACACTTCTCCATTTACTTTGGCACTCACCACTACTCTGGCTAGTCCTTCGGATATGTCTTTGGCTACATCTAAAGCCGAGCTCCCTTGTGGCATTTCGCGTATGGAGCCATCAGGTAATGTTATTTTTATATTCAAAACTTCTTTTATTCCTTATTTTTTTACTGAAAATCCCCTAAACGAGTAATCCCTTCTTTAGCGTATGCAATATTAGGGTCAATTTGCAAACAATTCTTATAATTCTGTAGGGCTAAATCATTCTTCTTTAGCATTTCGAAACATTGCCCTATTCTGCCATACGCTTTTGCAAAATCATCTTTTAACCGAATACAGATTTCAAAATGATCTATAGCACTCGTAAAGTTGCCGTCATCAGCTAAAATATTTCCTGCATTATAGTATGCTAAATAGTGATTTGCATTCAAGTCGATTGCTTTTTGATATTCCTTCATAGCCAGCAAATTTTTTGCTCTATTTTGATAAAATAAACCCAAGGAATAGTGAGTTTCATCACTAGTCGGGTCTATATTAATAGCATTGCCGTAGTACCTAAGAGCTAAATCATCCTGACCTTGTTTGTCATAAATTAAGGCCAATTGCATACTACTATTATAGTCTGACCCTAAGCACTCTATGGTTTTTTGAAAGTACTCAATAGCCGAAGCGGTATCTCCGGTTTCTTTTTGAAGCATAGCCATAATAAAATTACCTTGTGAGTGCTGTGGATTAAGCACCAATAGCTTGCCTAGCACTATCTTACTTAGATCAAACTGGCGTACAAAGTATAAAAATTGGCCTCGTTTAAACACTGCAGTTACGTCATTTGGATTTACTCGTTCTGCTTCATCATATTGCTGTAAAGCCAAAGTGGTCTGATCATTAGCAAAATAAGCATCTCCCATGCTATACAGATGTGCTACCTCTTGTGGCTCTAGTTCGCTTGCTTTTTGGTAATCTACTATAGCCAAGTCAAATCTTCCTTCCGCAGAAAGCACTTGTGCTCTTTGAGTAAGATACTCAACATTAGTTGGGTCTTGATCTATTTTCTTACTCCATTCCCTTGCTTCCAGGCTAATGGTAGTGTCAGATGCCATAGAATAAGTCTTGCCACCTACCCAGCCGCAGCTAGTTTGAAGTAGCGCACTAATGCACAGCCCTATACAGATAAAATACGTTGTGATTTTCAATGTGACGCAAAGGTAATAAATTGCATTCGCTAAAATCTACTGACTTTATCACTAATCTGTCTGGATTAATAATTAAACTATTTTGTAAATTCATATCTTTGCGTCTAAAGCAAAAAAATCAATGCCACATTACCATAAACTAGGAAGCATACCACCCAAAAGACATACGCAGTTTAGAAGACCTGATGGCGAACTGTACAAAGAAGAACTCTTTAGTACTGAAGGTTTTGGTAATAGCTATAGCTTGCTATACCATCACCATCCACCTACGGCCATTTTAAAAGTAGATAAGCCAATTGACCTAAAACCAGAGCTAGCTGGGGATATGGAAATGCTACACCGTAGCTTCCAAAACTTCGACGTGCAACCAAAAGACGACTACCTAGAAAGTAGAGTTATTATGCTAACTAATAGCGATTTGCAGATATGCATGTCTTGTCCTCGCAAAAGCATGACCGACTATTTCTACAAGAATGGAGATAGCGACGAAGTGATTTTTGTGCATAGAGGAAGTGGAACGTGCAGAACAAACTATGGTGAACTCAAATTTAAATATGGCGACTATTTAGTAGTCCCAAGAGGCGTAATCTACCAAATGGAGTTTGACACGGAAGACAATAAACTATTAATTACCGAAAGTCATAGTCCTGTACTCTACCCTAGAAACTACGTAAGTAAAAGTGGCCAGTTGCTAGAGCATAGCCCTTTCTGCGAGCGAGACATTCGCCAACCAGAAAATCTGCAGACTATAATAGAAGAAGGTGAATTTATTATAAAAACTAAAAAAGAGGATAAACTCTATTCTTATACCTACAAATATCATCCGTTTTGTTTAATTGGCTGGGATGGAACACATTACCCGTTTATCTTTAGCATACACGATTTTGAACCTATAACTGGTCGTATCCACTTACCTCCTCCTATACATCAAACATTTGAAGGGCAGAATTTTGTGATTTGTAGTTTTGTACCGAGACTATTCGATTACCATCCGCTTAGTATCCCTGCTCCATATTGGCATAGTAATATAGATAGTGATGAGGTGATGTACTACGTAGATGGTCAGTTTATGAGCAAAGGACATGTAGAAAAAGGCCAGATGAGTCTACACCCAGGTGGAATACCCCACGGCCCTACACCAGGAGCTGCAGAAGCCAGCATAGGCAAAAAAGAGACTGGAGAGCTCGCTGTGATGATAGATACTTTTAAACCATTACGTGTAACCAAAGCTGCTTTGGCTCTAGAAATAAAA
>DNBZ01000283.1 GCA_003484585.1 Bacteroidota bacterium
GCTATAGTCTTGCTTATAGTTTATGCCTACCGTAATTTGCTTGGTAGGGAAAAATTTATCATTGGTTTTAAGCTTCAGAACATCTGTGTTTTTGCCAACGGTATCTAGCACATCTACTTTTAATAATAATGCTTTAGTCTCGCCTACTTTAAGAGTAATCGGGGTATTGAGAGTGGTAATGTAAACCGGGCTTTGAGTAAAACCGCTGATGATTATATCGTTGTACCCATCATTCGATAATAGTACAGAATCCAAAAAAGTTTGCCCTACATATCTATCTCCCCAGTCTAGTCTTATTTTGTCTAGCAGCAAATATCCAAATTCACCTTTATAATATGCGTTTGGATCTCTTTCCTCGGAAGAAACTATTTCTGCTGTAAATTTTAGTTCCACTTGATAGTCATCAGAGTAGTTGCCTATTACATTCACATATTTAGCTACCTTGCCTCTCATGCCTTTAGGGTTAAACTCCACACTAATATTGCCTGAAGCTCCTGGAGCTATAGTATCTGCAGAACTTCTAGGATTGGTGCACCCACAAGCTGCGTCTAAAGATTTGATCACAAAGTCCTGAGTACTATTATTTGTAAATTCATAATTGGCTAAAACTATACCTGCTTCTACAAATATTCTACCAAAGTCTATGGTTGTTTTTTCGAAAATGATGTCACTTTTTTTAACTTGAGCTGAAGAAGACCAAGCAATAAAAAAGAAACTTAGAATAAAAAATAATTGCTTCTGCATATTGTGTTTCAAAGAAAACGACATTTAGTTATCTATAATTATGAAGTAGATGAAATGTATGTAAAAAACGTTGCCTACCATTCCAAAACTTATCTTTACTTTCGCTCTGTGAGTAACGAAATCTTACAAGGCAATGCCGATGATTTATCAGATTCTGAGAAGGACATTGAACGAGTTTTACGACCGATATCTTTCGATGATTTTGCGGGACAAGATAAGATATTAGAAAATCTAAAAATATTTGTACAAGCTGCTAATCAAAGAGGTGAAGCACTAGATCACGTTTTACTACACGGCCCTCCAGGTCTTGGTAAAACTACCTTGGCCAATATTATAGCCCATGAACTAAACAGCAACATTAGAATAACTAGCGGCCCGGTTTTAGAAAAACCAGGAGATTTGGCAGGTTTGCTTACCAACTTAGACGAAGGTGACGTACTCTTCATAGACGAGATACATAGACTAAGCCCAGTAATAGAGGAGTACCTGTACTCGGCTATGGAAGATTATAAAATTGACATAGTACTAGATACAGGTCCTAATGCTAGAAGTGTACAAATAGGTATTAGCCCTTTTACACTCATAGGAGCTACTACTAGAAGTGGATTACTTACTTCTCCGCTTAGAGCTCGATTTGGAATAACAAGTAGATTAGAATACTACGATAAATCACTACTAGCACAAATAGTAGAGCGGTCTTCCAGTATTTTAAATATGCCTATAGACCATAAGGCTGCTATAGAAATAGCTGGTAGAAGTAGAGGCACACCTAGAATTGCTAATGCTCTGCTAAGAAGAACTAGAGATTTTGCTCAGATAAAAGGAGACGGCACCATAAGCTTAGATATAGCACAGATAGCGTTAAATGCTCTAAATGTAGATGCTCTAGGATTAGACGAGATGGATAACCGCATTCTTGCAGCTATTATTGATAAATTCAAAGGAGGACCTGTAGGCCTAAGCACTATAGCTACAGCAGTGAGTGAAGAGGCTGGAACCATAGAAGAAGTATACGAACCGTTTCTTATAAAAGAAGGTTTTTTACAGCGAACTGCAAGAGGCAGAGAGGCTACAGAGCTGGCCTATAAGCATCTTGGCAGAACCATAACTCGCGGTAATAATCCAAGCTTATTCTAGTGCTATGCTTCTAGCATCAGCACAAAAAAATACCGATAAAGTAAAAGAAATAGCGTCACAATTGGGATTTGCCTATTGTGGTATTAGTAAAGCGGAGCATCTGGCAGAAGAAGAAGTGCATCTTACTAACTGGTTACAAAAAGGGTATCACGGTAAAATGCAATGGATGGAGGGCCATTTTGATAAACGAGTAGACCCAACCAAGCTCGTAGACGGTGCTAAATCTGTTGTCTCTTTATTATTCAATTATTATCCTGAAGAAAAGTATGATAATGAAGACTATAAAATATCTAAGTACGCATACGGTGCAGACTACCACCACATTATAAAACATAAACTTAAAACATTTCTACAGCATATTAACACAGAAATAGGAGAAGTAGGAGGTAGGGTTTTCATAGACTCAGCTCCGGTCCTCGATAGAGCTTGGGCAGCTAAGAGTGGCCTTGGCTGGATAGGTAAAAACACCATGCTCATTACCAAACAAGAGGGAAGCTTTTACTTTATAGCAGAGTTAATTATTGATTTAGATCTAGTAGCAGATGCACCTACTACAGATCATTGCGGCACTTGCACAGCCTGTATAGATGCCTGTCCTACAGATGCCATAGTGGCTGACAAGGTAGTAGACAGTACCAAATGCATTTCATATCTTACTATTGAGCTGAAAGAGAATATACCTGCATCCTTCAAGGGGCAAATGGAAGGCTGGGCATTTGGATGTGATATTTGCCAAGATGTATGCCCTTGGAATAAATTCAGCCATGCTCATACTGAAAGTGCTTTTAATCCTCATCCAAAACTCAAAGAACTACACCAAAACGACTGGGAAGAACTTACCGAAGAAGTTTTTAAAGATGTATTTAAAAAATCTGCGGTAAAGCGTGCTGGATTTATGAAATTAAAAGAAAACATACTTTTTTCAAAAGGAGAATTATCTTAGTGGCAGTAGTAAGAAACTCCTTTAACTAATAATTGAATGAATACTTCACCAGAAGAAGAAAGCCCGAAGGCAAATTTTGCTAGTCTTTTTAGAACATTTGTTAAAAGAGACCTTCACATTGGACAATGTGAATTATGATCAGTCCACTGAGGATAGTAAATCAATGCCTCTGGGCTTGCCCCGAGGATGATTTACTATATAATGACGGCGAAAAAATGGACACCATACCCACAGCAGTGGTACAATGGAAGAAGGCAATATCTAGGAACGAAAAAGCTAAGCAAACCGAGAAGCTACGGGAGTTACTGAAGATCCAGATAGACACAGAAAAATTAGAAATTATATAATTAGCCAATTAGGCACATTACTTGTTTATACTTAATACAATGACCAGACTTTTAACATTTACTTTATCCATTTTTATTCTAACATCCTCTTTTGGAAATATTGGTGATGACAAGATTGACCCCAAAAAATTTGACCATAACTTATATGAAAAGGTCCTATTGCTCAAAATCAATGCGTACAGGAAAGAGAAAGGAATTCGTCCGCTTATGTCCAACACTATAATATATAAGGTGGCGGCAGATCAAAATACTTTTTTGAAGACTAAAAGTGAGATAACACATGACCAGCCCACCGCTGGCAAAAAAAATGTTCAGCAACGATTAGTTAGCTATATCAATGTAAAAAACTATAGTGTGGCTGAGAATATAGCACGAACTTTTGTACTTCGAAATACTCAAAACTACTTAAGAAATGGTAGTACTAAAAAAAGTGTAGCCACCACATATAACGAGGCGGCTACTTATATGCTCAACGCTTGGATAGCAAGCGAATTTCATAAAAAAAACTTAATTAATCCAAATTATCAATTAAGTGGGATTGCTTCTTATTTCAATCCTCAAAATTATTCACTTACTGCAGTGCAAGTTTTTGCAACTATAAAGTAAGTCAGCTATTTTTAGTGCTGGTGTCCCTCTGGCCCGTGTACGTGACCGTGAGTTATTTCTTCTTCTGTAGCTGCTCTTAGGTTAGCTATATCTCCAGCAAAATGTAATTCTTTACCCGCTAATTGATGGTTAAAATCCATAGTAACTTTATCGTCTGATATAGCTTGAACTACACCTACCATTGGCTGACCATCTTGGTTTGTCAATTGTAACTGTGCTCCAGCAAATACTTCTGTGCTCATATTTCCATCTACTAAAAATATAGCTTTATCTAGATCTACTATAGCTTCTGGATTCAGCTCACCGTATCCTTCGGCAGCAGGTACTGTAAAATCGTACTTGTCGCCTTCTACTAAGCCTTCTAGTTGCTTCTCGAAACCAGGAATCATCATTCCGTGACCGTGAAGGTAAGTAAGAGGTGTATCTCCAGATGCGTCAACTGGCTGCCCTTCTACTTCTAATGCGTAATTTACACCTACTACGGTGTTATTTTCTATCTTCATTGGTGCAAAGGTATAAACCTTGTTTTACTATCAAACCTTCAACGTAAATAATATCTTCGCACAGATGAAATATACTAGATTACAAGTTGAAGAATTACATGAGCTAGAAAAAGAATTTATTAATTTCTTAGTTGTAAACGGCATCACAGCAGATGATTGGGT
>DNBZ01000262.1 GCA_003484585.1 Bacteroidota bacterium
AGTGAGATTTGTCGTACACCCAATCAAACTATGTTCAAAAAAGAAGTATATTCGCGAGCATATTAAATGAAAAATAAATTATTACTACTTACGTCAGTCTCAATCTTAGCTATTCAGTCGTGTACTTTACGTTCAAACAAAGGATATTTGAATCACCCTCTATCTACTATAGTGTATAACCAAAGCGTAGAAACCATCGAGAACCAAATGGGTGAGAATATTGGTAATCTAAATCTCAGAATCAACCAATTGGAGCAAAAATTAAAATCCTCACAAGCTGGCCTCTGCTCTTGTCAAGATGTGCAAGAGCTTATTGATAGTCTCCGTTTAACCGCTGTTGAAAACGAAAATTTTCAAAACCGCTATGAAGACTTTGCAACAAACCACGTATCCACTATTTTCTTCGAATTCAACTCATACAAACTTACTGATGCAGCCATTAAAACTTTAATGGAGTGGGTGATAACCCTAAAGGAATCTAACTATAGAAGTGAAAATACGCAAATAGAGATTCTCACCTCAACGGATTCGAAAGGAAACGTTGCGTACAATCGACAACTTAGAGTAAAACGCGGTAGAACCGTAAAAGATTTTTTGGTGGCGAATCTTTCTATGAAATCAGAAAACATTTCAATAGCAGACATGACCGTAGACGAATTCAAAACAGATGCCTTAAAAAGAAGAGCTTTTATCCGAATTAAACTTTAGTGCTAGAAACTGATGAAAATATCCCTTTTACCAATCCACTAAATCCTGACGGTGACGAAGGCTAGTTTCACTTCATAACTATTCAAAAAAGTAGGAAACGTTTGGGACATCGCTATCTACGTACCAAAATCTAAGGCCGCACCGTATATCGACAAAGACAATAAGCGAGTAATCTGCACCATTAATGGCTCCTTTTCTTTTCACGCAGGACTAATGCCACATTGCAATGGAGATTCATTTATAAATGTGAATGGCGAGAAAAAAACTAAAGCTAGAAGTAAATGATACTGTAGAAATTTCACTAGAAAAAGATACATCTACGTATGGCATGCCACTACCCGACGAGCTAAAAACCGCATGGCAACTAGACCCCGAAGGATACGACATATTTCGTACTTTGACTATGGGTAAGTAGAGAAGCATAGTCCACATCATCAGTAAACCAAAGTCATCCAACATCAGAATTAAAAAAGCTCTGACCATGCTGGAATATCTGAAGACAGTGAATGGAAATCTTGATTACAAAGAATTAAACGAAGCCTTTAAACTAGCGAATAAAAAATGAGTGCCTGGCTTACATTAAGGTAACACGTAAATGGGACCTGAACGTTCGAATTTATTCCCTTCTATATCTCTCCCTTCTATTCTATAAACCAACGAAGTAGTCTTAATTTTTTTACCGTTAGCTAGACCGTCCCATCTCTCTGCAGGATTATTAGACATAAATAATATCTCACCCCACATATTTGCAATCACGATGGAATACAAATCTATTCCTCTGTACACCACACCCCAGTCATCATTCAATAAATCACTATTAGGACTATAGGCATTTGGTACATATAAGACAAATGCATCTTTTACGCGGACTCGCTGAATGAGCGTATCTGCACATTCCTCATCACTAAAAGCTACAAGGGTGACATAGTAATATCCTGTATCTGCGTAGGAGTAACTAGGATTTTCCTCTGTAGAAGAAATCCCATCCCCGAAATACCATATAAATCGAGATGCATCAGTAGATTGATTTGTGAAATCAAATGACGGATCTAAGTAGTTTGCGGCTTCCCAAGCAATCGAGTAATTTGCAACAGGTCTTTCCTTTATTTCTATTGCACTATTTTTTGTCAAAGAGTCTGCACATCCAAATGAGTTGATAGCTTTAAAACTTACATCATAAGACCCTGCATTGCCATACGCGTGAGTCGCATTCTGATTAGTCGAGGATAATCCATCACCAAAATTCCATTCGAAATCACCTGAATTTCCCACATCACTTTTATCTAAAAAAGAGATTTGCTCGTTAGTACACGTTGGGTTTGGTGCTATTTCAAAATCTATAACTGGCAATGGATTAACACCAATACTTACAGAGTCTGCAACATCCATACTACAATTATCAGACACTGTAACCGTGTACAAAGTCTGCATACTAGGTGAAACTATTTTAGGATTCCCAGTCCCCAAACCTTGATCCCACGAGATAAGGTAATTAGCAATATCGCCACCAGTTGCATTAGCATTTAGCGTAGTAGACTCTCCGAAACAAATCGAGTAATCTGTAGGCAAAGTGACTTTCAATTCCTCTCTTACAAATAGCGGATGAGATGCTGACACGTCCTTTCCTGTACACCCATCAGAGAGCGTAACACTTATAGTACTTGAGTTGGCGAAAGTATTCTGATAGGTCGAAGCTGCACCTGCTCCCGAATTCCAATTATATGTATAGTCAGCACTTACACCTCCAGAAGGATTGGCAGTGAACTGAACAAGCTCTCCATAGCACGAAGTGTCTACTCCAGAGATTGATATTTTCAAGGAATCTAACACGGACAATGTGATGTCATCAGCTGGCTCATACACACTGCACCCATCGCTCAACCAAACGTTGTATGTAGCTGTTGTTTTGGGACTTACTATATGGGTGTTAGAAGCCACATTTCCAGCACCCCAATCATAGAGGTAGTTAGAGTCGCCGCCAGAAGCACTAGCCTGAAGCGTTATTGAATTTAGGTTGCAAATAGTAGTATCATTTCCTAGATCTATCTGCAATGAATCCCCCATTTTTATGGAATAAAAAGCGGTATCATTCGTTTCTGTACAATTATCTGTAAAGGCAATCCAATACGTATGAATGCCTGCATTAATTGGGGCAATGGATTTTGATGCACTTGTATATGGACCACTAGAACTCCCATCGAAATAACTGTAGGAGTACGTTCCTAAACCACCGCTAGGATCTACAGCTATATTCATAGAATTACCTTGACATAAAGCACTGTCATTGCTTTGAGTAAAGGCTATTGAATCTCTCACGGTAATCTTAAACGATGTAGTATCTGTCTGTAAAGTGCAACCATCCGTCACAGTAACACGTATAGTAGTATCTCGTGTAAACTGAGCTATCCAAGGATTAATTAAAGTATCGAATGGTAACCAATTAAAAACGTAATCAGCTGTTTTGCCGCCCGTTGCAGATGCAGATAGGCTTACAGTTTCTAAAAAACACAGTGTTAAATCTTGCATAGCTGTTAGTTTCAAAGAATCTAAGACCGTTATTACAATAGAATCTGAGATGTATTGCTTCATACACTCATCGCCAAATTGAAAATAAATTGTTGTATCCTTTTGGAGAGTTAGTATTAATGTTGGGCCGCCAAGTACTCCATTCCAATAATAGGAGTAATCCCCTATATGACCACCAGAACCTTGTGCTCTTAGAGTAACATTAGAATTATAGCAAACAGTAGTATCTGGAGTTATTGCTAGTGAAATAGCGGGTCGGAATGTCGTGAATTCTGCTTTGAAACCTGAACCGGCTAACGCCGGATCTGAAAAATGTGTTATTGTTATGGCACCAGAAGTCAGCGTAAATGGATTGCCCCCATTGGGCAAGTTAGAGCCTGTAAAACCTCCAAGTAAAGTTCCTGAAGTATTGAACCCATCGTATACATAAATAGAATCATAGTTGTTTTCATACTGAAATTCTAAGAACGTAAGATGTGCACTATCGCTAGTAGAGAAATCAACGGTTAAGGTATCTCTAGAGTTTCCTTCGTAATCAGATTCGCCGTTATGATCGTATATAAACCCGGTGCACGCGTGCACCGTATCCCAATCCCCTTTCGGCAAAAGAAAACCATTACATATGTCTCGTAAAGAATCAAATTGAATGTAATTGACTTTAATCAGAGTGTCATACAAAGAGAAGAAACAGCCTTCGGCAATGAGTTCAATAGTATGAGGACCCGTTTGAGAAAAATTGTGAGAAGGGTTTCGTAGACTAGATGTGGTACCATCCCCAAAATCCCACGCAAAAGTCATCCCGTTTATTGAACGATTTAAGAATTGCACAGTTTCTGAAGGTGAACAGTACAACGTGTCTGCTTCGAAATCAGCAGTGACAGCCGAGCTATCATAAACAGGTCCTACACCTACCGCATGCCAAGCATTAGTTGCAGTTATGACCTCATCTCCACAGGATCCATAAAGATCTTCTGCCGCCTGAATTCCATAATATCTAGCGTCACTATAATCTGAGTTTCTCGTAAGATAGACTGTTAGATTTCTATAGGCTATTTGCTCTGCTTTATAAATTCCCAAGCTATCCACTGAATACGTTTCAGAATTGTCATTAGTTCCTGTGCCACCTACGGACAGCAAGTAAAACCAAAAATTTTGAACCCCACTATTGGTGTGCACTCCTCCATTGTCACCTGTACCACCATACCAAGAGGTGCCAAGATAAGTATCTGGGTCACCGTGAGTGTTGGGATTGGCCATGTTTCTTATTCCATTTCCACTTACTATTATATCCTCCCCTATTCTCCAATTAAACTGAGTAGAATCCGCATAAAACTCAATAGCATTCCCAAAGATATCGCTGAATGATTCGTTCAGAGCTCCACTTTCGTATGAATAGATTAGATTAGCACTATTTGATGTGATAGCATGAGCAATTTCGTGTCCACATACATCTATACTAGTTAACGGAGTGAAACTTGTCCCATTTCCATCTCCGTAGGTCATTACAGAACCATTCCAAAAAGCATTGGAGTAGTTACTTCTGTAATGCACATAACTTCTAATCTTGGCTCCATTGCCGTCGAAACTATTTCTATTAAATCTATCATTGAGGTAGTCGTACGTCATTTCTGCTCCAAAATGTGCATCTCCTCCTACCTCATCAGAATTAGTATTGTAATTATTCCAAAAATTGTCCGAGTCTACAAAGTCCACAGCCGCACCATAATTAGTTCCTTCATTCATATCGAAGGTTTCTATACCTCCGCCTCTTCCCGTCTCTCTGAGTCTATAATTCCCTGGAGCTGTACTATCAGTTGTTATGGGTTGATTTCCTCTGTATTTAGTATTAGCTACACCTTGCACATCTGCGATATGAAGCAAGTCTTCTGCTGCCCACAATTCATTGGTAGACGCGTTTATATAAAAGTGCTTTCTTAATAAAGGCTCTTCAGAATTGATTTCGAACACGTGACACAATTGGTGTTCCAATAAAAAATTAAAATTTTTGGGACAATAAACCATGCTACCCTTTGGGAAATAAGTAGCGTTAGAATCTTCCTTCCAAAGTTTTAACATTTCCTCTTCTTCAGGAAAATTCCACTTGAAGGAAAGTGCTCCAGAAGCCGTTTTCGCCTTTTCTCTAGCCACTTCATTTGAGACACTTTGCATACCTGTTATATTAGTATAGATATCCCCGTTAGCACTATAGATTCTACCCGATTGGGAATGTAAAATCCATTCACTCCCTAGCACCTCTACACCCATATAATAATGACCGTAGCGAGTATGTAAATTACGGTCTCCATCTACTATAGAATTAATGCTTTTAAAACTATGGTCTTTGTTAAGAGAAAGCAATTGAAACAGATAATCCTTCACTTCGGTGACGTCCAAAAACTCAACAAATTCAATATGAAATTTGGTTCCATGGCCAGATTCCAATCGTTTAATCACTGGCTCATTTTGAGCCATAATGGTAATAGAAGAGAATAAAAGAAAGAATATAGAAAGGTATTTAAGCCAGTATAAATTTATGATTTGACGCATAGCAGTGTGTGTCAAATATAAACTCCATAGGCAAACAAATAAGCAAACAATAGTAGAATATGACATTATAGTGGAGATGACTATATTTACATCGCACTAATTTATAGGATGAATAGTAAAAAAATATTCGCTAAATCGTTAGTGGCGAGACAACGTACTTCGGTGCATTTAATGAACAAAACACTCCATTAAACTAAATGAGCAATAAAGAACATTGGGACAAAATATATACGACAAAAACTCCAGAAGAAGTAAGCTGGACAGAAGACTATCCGCAGATGTCTATAGACCTCATTGCTCAGTTTGACGTACCAAAAGTTGCTAAAATAATAGATATAGGCGGCGGAGATAGTAGACTAGTAGACGCACTTTTAGACCTTGGCTACACTAACATTACCGTATTAGATATTAGCAACTCGGCTATAGACCGAGCAAAAGCAAGACTTGGGCAAAAAGCTGAGCAAGTAAAGTGGATAGTAAGTGATATCTTAGATTTTAGCCCCCCGGAATCATATGACTTATGGCATGATAGAGCCGTTTTTCATTTTCTCACGAAGCAGGCGGACATACATAAATACGTATACAGATTAACTCAAATGGGTACGCAACATTTAGTGATTGGCACATTCTCCCTTAGCGGACCACTCAAATGCAGCGGATTAGAAATCACTCAATACGACGAGGCAAAACTAAAAACCACGTTTGGAAAGGAATTCAAGATCATAGAGTGCTTTACCGCTGACCATATCACTCCATTTGATACGGCACAAAATTTCACCTTTGCTCGAATGAGCAAGAAATAGAATTTTACTTATTTATACTCGAAAATGCTTGACAGCATTGACTTACGACAAAAATAAACATCTAATTTCATCACTTATTCTAAATAAGCTAGGGTAATCCCATTTTTGCATTTCCTTATTTTTAATTAATCCAAATAAAAATAGCTTTGCATCAAATTACGAACGAATGAAACATATTTTCACATTAGTACCACTGATTATCTGCACACTATCCTATGGACAGGGAGAGATGGATAGTTTTACTAACTACCACCAAAATGCAGCACGTACTCTTTTAGAAAGTAAACAAGGCGGACTAGTAATGGGAGCATACGGCGAAGTGCATTACGAGCAGCCATTTGGCAATAACACCAAATACAATGGAGATATGGATGCTGAGCGAATGGTGCTTCTCTTTGGTTATAAGTTTGACAAGAAGACTTCGTTCATTACCGAAATAGAGATAGAACATATCAAGGAAGTTTTTCTAGAGCAGGCATACCTCAACTACCAAGCTAAACCGTGGCTTAATGTACAAGCAGGACTTCTACTGATTCCGATGGGACTCATGAATGAATACCACGAGCCTACTATATTTAATGGAGTAAATAGACCTACCATAGCAAACGCACTATATCCAAGTACCTGGAGAGAAATAGGTGCCGGTGTAGCGGGCAACTTGCCCAATGCAGCACTGCGTTACCAACTCTATGCAGTGAATGGGCCTATGGGATATAATGACGGGGCTAAACTAGATGGCAGCAAACCACTAAGAGGGGCTCGACAAAAAGGTGCTCAGGTAGCAATGACTGCTCCTGACCTATCGGGCAAGATAAACTACTATGGAATCAAAGGACTAGACATAGGTCTAGCAGGATACATCGGCACCACAGAATCCAATCTTTTTGATGGCGTAAGCAGAGATAGTATAGGCCAAATGGCTACCGCTGATAGCTCTGTAGTAGGAATACAGATGTTAGGGTTAGATGCTAGATATCAAGCTAATAAGTTTCAAGCCAAAGGAGAACTCTTCTTCTCTAATTTTAGTAATACTAAAGAATACAATGCCTTTACTGACAAGGATCTTGGCTCTAGTATGTTCGGTTTCTACACTGAAATAGGATACAATATCAATGAGATTTTAGGAATAAAAAAGGATTTAGTCCCTTTTGTAAGATGGAGCGAATACAATACTCATAATACGGTAAACTCTGAACTGACCGCTAATAAATCCTACGACCGCACGGTGCTCACCACAGGAATTTCGTTTTTTCTAAATGAATCATTTGTTGTGAAGGCAGACTACCAAAGCTTCCAAGATGCGAACAATAATCAACTACATCAGTTTAATTCTGGAATAGGATTTTGGTTTAGATAATATCTAATGAAAAAAAGATACTCAAGCATAGCATTACTGCTACTAGTAGCAACATCATCCGTGGCTACCTACAGCTACCTGCCCGATTATCTGACCAAGAAAATGAGTCGACAGCTTACCAAAATATTTGGCAAAGAGATGAAGTATCAAGAGGTAGCTATAGGAGACTCTCTAGCTATCAACCATCAGATTTTTGAGGTAAAAACGAATGACACCCTAAGCGGATACTCTATGATTACCAGAGCACTAGGCTGCCAGACAGGTGGCTGCGACAAACCGAATAAGGACACTATTTCGTTTGAGGAATTCTTTTTCCTTACGGCCTTTGATAAGCAGAAGAACATTAAAAAAGTGCGTGTACTAGAATACACGTCAGACCACGGATATCAGATAGCCAACAAAGGTTGGCTCAAGCAGTTCGAAAGAGATAGCACCTTTGAAGTAGGACGAAACATAGACGGAATCTCTGGTGCTACTATATCTGTGAAGTCTATCACCAAAGCAGTGAATGAACAGATAATCATTCTTAGAGATAAGCACTAAAATAGTATCTTTGGAGCAATGTCTGTCACTCCATTCGATATAGCCTGTTACAACCATTTGTACGAACGGTTTCAAAATATTTTCAATGAAGAACTCATCAACGAAATATGCTACAACGGTCAACTAAGAAGCTTCCAAGCAGGAGAAATCATCGTAAACATTGGCGATGAGATGAAGCATTTCCCGCTTGTTGTATCTGGTTCACTCAAAATACTAACCGAAGACGATGAAGGTAAGGAACTACTCCTATACTACCTAGAAATGGGCGATACATGTGCTGTGACTCTTACTCTTGATGCACTAGGTCAAAAGAGTAAAATAAGAGCTGTAGCAGACGAATCTACAGAAGTTCTTTTCCTTCCTGTGAGTAAGGTAGATGACTGGATGGAGAAGTACAAGGAATGGCGACATTTCATTATGGAAACGTACAATTACCGCTTGAGCGAAATGCTAGAGGCTATTGACAATCTTGCATTTCATAATATGGAAGAGCGACTACTCAAGTACCTGAGAGATAAAGCTATGGTCTCTGGCAATAAAGAAATACATGGCACTCACGCACAGATAGCCAATGATCTTCACAGCTCACGCGTTGTGATCTCTAGAATGCTTGGAAAGCTAGAAAAAGATGGACTTATTAAGCATAGTAGAAATAAGGTGGAGTTGGTTAGGCTATAGGTTTTCCGACCTTTATCACATTCATAAGTAACCAATGTCACACTTTGTCCTATTCTTCGTTTTACCTTTGTAACAGATTAAGAAAAAAAAGAAATGAATATAGAACAGATATATACAGGCTGCCTAGCACAAGGGGCATACTACATAGAGAGTAATGGAGAAGTAGCCATCATAGACCCGCTGCGTGAAATAGATGACTATATTAAAAGAGCAGAAAAAGATGGAGCTAAAATTAAGTATATTTTCGAAACGCATTTTCACGCAGATTTCGTAAGTGGGCACGTAACTTTAGCCGAGCAAACAGGTGCTACTATCGTATATGGACCTACCGCCAAAACCGGCTTTGAGTCTCATACGGCCACAGATGGAGAGGTATTCAAAATCGGAGATATCACCATCACTGCACTTCATACACCAGGTCATACTATGGAAAGTACTACC